>CAMBYS010000063.1 GCA_945872165.1 uncultured Clostridia bacterium
TGGTGGAATATTTATAGCCCATGGACTTAATAGAGTCCAGTACTTCAGCGGTCTTGTTAAAGCCATGGATGCTGATGCACTTGTCAATGATCTTGCCCAGCTGCTTCTTGCCGCAGGTCTGCATGATTTCCAGCTTGAGCATATCCTGCTTGGTATTTCTTTCAACGAAGCCCAGATCCTGCGGAATCTTCTGGTTGAAGATCAGGCGGCCTGCGGTTGCATCCACCAGACCGGTAACGGTCTCACCGTCGATCACCATGCTTCTGCGCACCTTAATCGGTGCATGAATGCCGATGACGCCTTCATCATATGCCATGAGGGCTTCATCCTCATTGCGGAATACCTTGCCAGCGCCCTGTTCGGTGTCACGGTCAAGGGTCAGGTAGTAGGAACCAAGGACCATATCCTGAGACGGTACGGTAACCGGCTTGCCGTCCTGAGGCTTCAGCAGGTTGTTGGCGGACAGCATCAGCAGACGTGCTTCTGCCTGTGCTTCCACGGACAGCGGCAGATGCACTGCCATCTGGTCACCGTCGAAGTCAGCGTTAAATGCGGTACAAACCAGCGGATGCAGCTTGATGGCACGACCTTCTACCAGAATCGGCTCGAAAGCTTCGATACCCAGACGATGCAGGGTCGGCGCACGGTTCAGCAGAACCGGATGTCCCTTGATGACGGTTTCCAGCGCATCCCAAACCTCCGGCTTGCCACGCTCTACCATCTTCTTTGCGGATTTGATATTGGAAGCCTGTCCGGTCTGTACCAGACGCTTCATAATAAACGGCTTAAACAGCTCGATTGCCATTTCCTTCGGCAGACCGCACTGATAAATCTTCAGGTCCGGACCTACGACGATTACGGAACGACCGGAGTAGTCAACACGCTTGCCCAGCAGGTTCTGACGGAAACGTCCCTGCTTGCCCTTCAGCATATCGGAAAGGGACTTGAGCGGGCGGTTATTCGGACCGGTGACCGGACGACCGCGGCGACCATTGTCGATCAGTGCGTCAACTGCTTCCTGCAGCATACGCTTCTCATTGCGTACAATGATATCCGGTGCACCCAGCTCCAGCAGACGCTTCAGACGGTTATTTCGGTTGATGACACGGCGGTACAGATCATTCAGGTCGGAGGTGGCAAAACGGCCGCCATCCAGCTGTACCATCGGACGGATTTCCGGCGGAATAACCGGAACCACATCCATAATCATCCACTCCGGACGGTTGCCGGACTGGCGGAATGCTTCGACTACTTCCAGACGCTTGATGATGCGGACACGCTTCTGACCAGTAGCATTTTTCAGCTCTGCCTTCAGCTCCACACTCAGCTGCTCCAGATCCAGTTCACGCAGCAGCTTCTGGATTGCCTCAGCGCCCATCATTGCCTCGAAGTCATCCTCGAACTTCTCCCGCATATCACGGTATTCCCGTTCGGTCAGGATCTGCTTCTTAATCAGGCCGGTGCCTTCGCCCGGATCGGTTACGATATAAGCGGCAAAGTACAGTACCTTCTCCAGCAGACGGGGGGACATATCCAGAATCAGACCCATACGGGAGGGAATGCCCTTAAAATACCAGATGTGGGAAACCGGCGCTGCCAGTTCAATATGACCCATACGCTCACGGCGTACCTTGGACTTGGTAACTTCTACACCGCAGCGTTCACAGATCTTGCCCTTATAGCGAACCTTCTTATAACGTCCGCAATGGCATTCCCAGTCCTTCTGTGGGCCAAAGATACGCTCACAGAACAGACCGTCACGCTCCGGCTTCAGTGTTCGATAGTTGATGGTTTCCGGCTTCTTGACCTCGCCGTAAGACCACTCGCGGATGAGCTCCGGCGAAGCAAGGCCGATTTTAATTGCATTAAACGTATTATATCCCATGCTTACTCCTCCAGCTCGCCGTCATAGATATCATCTACATCATCGCTGCCAAACAGGTCGTCCATTGCCATGGATTCATCCTCCATCAGCGGATGGTCACCGTCCTCTGCATCGGAAACGCCGAAGCCGGCTGCTTCAAATTCCTCTGCGGTTGCGTTGGAACGGTTTTCACGCTCGACCTGATTGAAGTTGGTGGTTTCATCATCGTCATCCGACAGAATGATTTCCTCACCTGCTTCATCCAGCACACGAATATCCAGGCACAGGGACTGCAGTTCCTTAATCAGAACCTTAAAGGATTCCGGAATGCCTGCGGACGGAATGTTATGACCCTTGACAATTGCCTCATAGGTCTTGACACGTCCTACGATATCGTCAGACTTGACGGTCAGGATTTCCTGCAGCGTATATGCTGCACCATATGCCTCAAGTGCCCAAACTTCCATCTCACCGAAACGCTGACCACCGAACTGTGCCTTACCACCCAGAGGCTGCTGGGTAACCAGGGAGTACGGACCAGTAGAACGTGCATGGATTTTATCATCTACCAGATGATGCAGCTTGAGGTAGTACATATAACCAACGGTTACTTCATTGTCAAACTTTTCGCCGGTACGTCCATCATACAGCACGGACTTGCCGTTGGGGTTCTTGCCTGCGGCTGCCAGTGCATCCGCAATGTCCTGTTCGTTTGCACCGTCAAATACCGGCGTTGCAATCTTCCAGCCCATGCTCATAGCAGCATAACCCAGATGCACCTCCAGTACCTGTCCGATGTTCATACGGGACGGAACGCCCAGGGGGTTCAGTACGATATCCAGCGGTGTGCCATCTTCCAGGAACGGCATATCTTCCTGAGGCAGAATGCGGGAAACGACACCCTTGTTACCATGGCGGCCTGCCATCTTATCGCCGACAGAGATCTTTCTCTTCTGTGCGATATAAACGCGGACAGTCATGTTGACGCCGGGAGACATGTCATCGCCGGCCTCACGGGTGAATACCTTGACGTCTACGACAATACCTGCTTCACCATGGGGTGCACGCAGGGAGGTATCACGTACTTCACGTGCCTTCTCACCGAAGATCGCACGCAGCAGGCGCTCTTCTGCGGTCAGTTCAGTTTCACCCTTCGGGGTAACCTTACCAACCAGAATATCACCGGAGTGTACCTCCGCACCGATGCGGATAATACCGCGCTCGTCCAGATCACGCAGTGCATCCTCGCCTACATTCGGGATATCACGGGTAATTTCTTCCGGTCCCAGCTTGGTGTCACGGGATTCGGATTCGTATTCTTCAATATGAATGGAGGTGTATACGTCGTCACGAACCAGACGTTCGTTCAGCAGGACAGCGTCCTCGTAGTTGTAGCCTTCCCAGGTCATGAAGCCGATCAGTGCATTCTTGCCCAGTGCAACCTCACCATTGCAGGTTGCCGGACCGTCAGCCAGAACATCGCCCTTCTTGACGCGCTCGCCCAGATTGACAATCGGACGCTGGTTGATACAGGTGGACTGGTTGGAACGCAGGAACTTGGTCAGGTGGTAGGTCTTTTCACCCATGGTGTCATAGTTGACCACAACCTCACGTGCGGTAACACGGGTAACGGTACCGTCACCTTCTGCCAGCGGCACAATGCCGGAGTCCACACATGCCTTATATTCCATACCGGTGCCGACAGCCGGGGATTCAGTCTTGAGCAGCGGCACAGCCTGACGCTGCATGTTCGCGCCCATCAGTGCACGGTTTGCGTCATCGTGTTCCAGGAACGGGATCATGGCGGTTGCTACCGATACCATCATACGCGGGGATACGTCCATCAGATCAACATCCTGACGGTCAACTTCCACGATTTCTTCGCGGCAGCGGCAGGTAATACGCTGGTTTGCCAGACAGCCGTTTTCATCCAGCGGCTCATATGCCTGACAGATGGTGTATTCATCCTCCACATCGGCGGTCATATAATGCACTTCATCCAGCACTCGGCCGGTTTTCTTATCAATAAAGCGGTACGGTGCTTCCACAAAGCCGAAATCATTGATGCGTGCATAGGTTGCCAGATAGGAGATCAGACCGATGTTCGGACCTTCAGGGGTCTCAATCGGACACATACGACCATAATGGCTGTAGTGTACGTCTCGTACTTCGAAGGATGCACGGTCACGGGACAGACCGCCAGGGCCCAGCGCAGACATACGGCGCTTATGGGTCAGCTCAGACAGCGGGTTATTCTGGTCCATGAACTGGGACAGCGGAGAGGAACCAAAGAATTCCTTGATCGCTGCGGTGACCGGGCGAATGTTAATCAGGGACTGGGGGGTAACAATGTCCAGATCCTGAATGGTCATGCGCTCACGGATGACACGCTCCATACGGGAGAAGCCGATGCGGAACTGGTTCTGCAGCAGCTCGCCGACACAACGCAGACGACGGTTGCCCAGATGGTCAATGTCATCTGTTGTACCGATATCATGACCCAGACCCAGCAGATAGCAGATGGATGCCAGCATGTCATCTACGATGATGTGCTTCGGAACCAGATCATCCTTGGCAGCCTTGATATCATCAATCAACTCATCCTCAGTCTTGCCTTCCTCCTGTGCGGACTCCAGCAGATCCTTCAGAACCACAAAGCGAACCTTTTCCTTGATGCCGCACTTTTCCTGCGGGTCAAAGGAAACAAAGTCCTTCATGTCAACCATGCCGTTGCCGAATACCTTGACGCGGGTACCGTCATTGGCTTCAATGATGGTGCCGTGTACGCCGCGGCTTGCAATCAGGTTTGCCTGCTCACGGGTGCATACATCGCCTTCCTCTGCCAGCACTTCACCGGTCATCGGGTCCGTGATGGTCTCACACAGCTTATGGCCTACCAGACGGCGTGCGATATTCAGCTTCTTGTTGTATTTATAGCGGCCTACTGCGGAAATGTCGTAACGACGGGTGTCGAAGAACAGTGCGTTGAGCAGGCTGCGTGCGGAATCCACCGTAGGCGGTTCGCCCGGGCGGAGCTTTTTGTAAATTTCAATGAGAGCTTCCTCAACGGTCTTGGACGGGTCCTTGTCCAGGGTTGCCAGGATGCGCTCATCCTCACCGAACATCTCGATGATCTCGGCATCGGTCTCTACACCGATGGCACGGATGAAGGAGGTAATCGGAATCTTTCTGTTTTTATCAATGCGGACATAGAATACGTCGTTGCTGTCGGTTTCATATTCCAGCCATGCGCCGCGGTACGGGATGACGGTAGCAGACAACAGCGGCTTGTCGGTCTTGTCCAGGGTCATGCCGTAGTAGACACCCGGGGAACGGACGATCTGGGATACAATAACACGTTCTGCACCATTGATGATGAACGTGCCGGAATCGGTCATGCGCGGGAAATCGCCCATGAACAGCTCCTGCTCCTTGATTTCGCCGGTTTCCTTGTAGCGCAGACGCATACGGACGCGCAGCGGGCATGCATACGTTGCATCCCGGGCCTTGCACTCCTCCACGCTGTACTTCGGCTCATCGTCCAGCTTGTAATCAATGAAGGACAGCTCCAGATTGCCTGTGTAGTCGGTGATACATGCGACGTCGTCAAAGACCTCCCGCAGACCCTCGTTCAAAAACCACTCGTAAGATTTTTTCTGCACCTCAATGAGGTTCGGCATTTCCAGAACATCCGGTATTCTGGCAAAGCTCTTTCTGGTGGTACGTCCATACTGCACGTCATGGACATGTACGCCATTAATCGTTGCTTCATTTGCCATGTTGTACCCATCACTCCGTTTCTCAAGTATTCGATACGCCTGGCTGCGTAGTGATTATTGCTTTTCTGTTTCTTGCATCTTGACTGAAAAAATGCTAGAATGTAATTGGTTAAGGTTTCCGTTTACCTATATGGAAACTAATTTATAATATCATATCTATGCGTTTTTGTCAAGATATACCCCCTTTGATATGCCCGTCGCTTCTTCCAGTTTTTTGGAGAAAGCGGCGTTTTCTTTTATTCAATCCGTCAACCCCCCGGAGATTTCCTGCAAAAAAAGAACAAAAGCTCCCTCCTGCGGGAGCTTTCTCTTTGCCTCCGGTCATCGGATGTCGGCTGTATTTTCCTTCCAGAATGGAGAATAAAACCGGCAGTCCTCCGGCAGATGACTCTGGTCGTTGGCAAATAAAATTTCATGGCTGCCATCCGCTTCAAAGGTCACACAGGTCACCGACGCATTGGCCAGGATGTTGGGCCGCAGCTGCTCGAAGGGGATGCCCAGACAGCCCACACTGCACAGCAGTGCAAAGCCATGGGATACAATGGCAATTCTTTTCCCCGGGTTGTCCTGTACGATCTGCCGGACAGCTGCCATGACACGGTCATGCACCTGCCGGGCGCTTTCCCCCTGAAGCGGGGCAAATGCGCTGGGATTGTGGCGGAATGCCTCCATGGTCTCCGGATAGTCCCGGATGTTGTCCTCATTGGTTCTGCCTTCCAGCACGCCGCCGTCAATCTCCCGCAGATCTTCACACAGAATGGGCTGCAGGGGCAGCCGGGCACAGACCCCTTCCGCCGTCTGACGGGCACGCTTCAAAGGACTGGTATACACCGCGTCCAATGGTACCGAGGCAAACCGTTCCCCCAGACAGGCTGCCTGTTTCAGACCGGTTTCTCCCAGCGGGATGTCTGACTTCCCCTGGAACCGGCCGCCAATGTTGCTTTCCGTCGTACCATGACGGATAAAATATACGGTTGTTTTCAATACTTTTTCCTCCTGTGAATAAACAAAAAGCGGTAAGATGACCGCTTTTTGCAGCTTATTTTGTCATACACTGCAGATACTGTCCATACAGTGTCTGCCCCAGCTGATCGCCGATGGCATGCACCTGCTCCTCAGAAATCAAATCCTGCATAAAGGCAATTTCCTCCGGGCATGCCACATACCGGCCGGTGCGCTGCTGCACATCACGGATGCGGTCAGATGCCTGCAGCAGGCTGTCTGCCGTACCTGCATCCAGCCATACAAAGTCATCGCTCAGCGGAACAACCTTGAGCTTGCCACGGCGCAGGTATTCCAAATTCACATCGGTAATTTCCAGCTCTCCCCGGGCAGATGGCTTCAGATTCCTGGCAATCTCCAGCACATCGCTGTCGTAAAAATACAGACCCGGAATGATGTAATTGGACTTGGGATAACGGGGTTTTTCTTCAATGCTCAGTGCATTGCCGTTTGCATCAAACTCCACCACGCCAAAGGGACGGGGATCATCTACATAATAACCGAATACCGTGGCGCCTTCATTGCATTCCCTTGCCTGCCGCATAAACAGATAATCCCGGCTTTCATCATAGAAAATGTTATCTCCAAGAACCAAGCAAACCGATTCACCCTTGATAAATTCCTCCGCCACAAGAAATGCATCCGCAATACCTCTCGGTACTTTCTGGACGGCATAGGAAATATGTACGCCCCATGCGCTGCCATCTCCCAGCAGCTTTTCAAAGGTCTCCTCCTCACCCTCCGGAATAATCACCATGATATCTGTAATCCCGGCCTGCAGCAGCACGCTGATCGGATAATAAATCAACGGCTTATCATATACAGGCAGCAGCGGCTTACAGATCATCTTTGTCATAGGGTACAGGCGTGTACCCTTTCCCGCTGCCAAAACCAAACCTTTCATAATTGCCAAGCTCCTTCTTCCTCTACCTTATCTATTCATCACCACATCAGCACATAAATTTCCCTGATTTTATTATCTCATCCCACTATCCGTATGTCAAGGATAGTTATATTTATTTCCGAACAAATCAGCGGTCAAATCAGCCCCATTAGCCGCAAAATGAAAATCCATCCTGTTAATGTAACCGAAGAAAGCAATGTTGTGAGCACAATGATACTGGTAGACAGCTCTCCATCATTATTCATATTTTTTGCCATAATATAACAGCTGACAGTTGCCGGAGAACCGAGCATGATGAGCACTGCCACCATCTCTGCCCCGGTAAAACCCAGTGCAATGGCCAGCGGCAGGAAAGCTGCCGGAAGCACCACCAGCTTTATCGCCGAAGCGATCACGGTCGGCTTGATTTTGGCCAGTGCCTTGGTGCCCTCGAAGCCTGCACCCACAACCAGCAGGGCAATGGGGGTAGCGGTTGCCGCCACGCTGTCAATTGCCTTGAGGGGAATGGTGGGAATGGTGATCTGCAGCAGGGAAAAGGGCAGTCCTGCCAGAATCCCTAAAATAATCGGATTTTTCAGCACATTGATGCAGGCTTTTTTCATAGCTTCCCGCCCGTGCTGTCCGCCGTTTGCCGAAAAGGTCAGGATGACCACAGAATAAATATTGAACAGCGGTACCGCTGCCACAATCATCAGCGGTGTCAGTCCCGCATCCCCGTAAATATTTTCCACAAATGCGATACCCAGCACTGCTGCACTGCCGCGGACTGCCGCCTGGGAAAACGCACCCACCAGCGCCTTATTCTTCATCAGCTTTGATGCAAGAAACCAGACGCCTAAAAACATCACGCTTGTGATGCCCGCACAATACAGTACAAAGGACAGGTTAAAATCCGCATACAAATCGGTCTGGGCAATATCCCGGAACAACAGCACCGGCAGAGAAACCTTAAATACATAACGGTTTGCCACCGAACAGAATTCTTCTGTCAGCAAACCAATCTGCTTGAGAACATAGCCCAGCACCATGACCAGAAATACCGGCATGGTGGCATTCAGGCTGAAAACAAAACTATCCATGAATCTGTTCCACCCTCCTGTGCCATGGCAGCTGCAGCACAGCAATGGCACTGAAAATCAGAACCATACCCAGCAGAGTCCAGACGGTAAAGGAATCCCCAAATGCAATGACGCCCAGCAGGCTTGCCACCAGCGGTTCCACAATGGCCAGCACAGCTGCTTTGGAGGCCTGAATGCCATTCAAACCGGCGGTATACAGCAGGAATGGCGCAACCGTACTCACCACAGCCAGTCCGATGCCAACCAGCAGATCCTGTGGATGTGCCGCAACAAACCGGAAACTGTCTGCCCCACAGAAGGGCGCCGTAGCTGCTGCCGCGAAAACAAAGGTATAAAATGACACCGTCATGGCATTGTACTCCCGCAGGGCATACTTCCCAAAAATGCTGTACAGCCCATAAAACAGACCGGAGCCCAATCCCAGCAGTACGGTTGTCCATGCCACAGCCTGACTCTCGGAAAAGACACCGGTAATGCAGGCACAGCCTGCCACTGTCAGCACCAGAGACAGCAGCTTCTGTCCGGTCAGACGTTCATGAAACAGCACTGCCGACAGCACCATAATAAAAATCGGCGAGGTATACAGCAGCAGCGATGCCACCGCAACACAGCTGCGCTCCAGGGCGGCAAAATAACAGTAATTAAACAACGCAATACTGATCATACCGGTTCCGAGAAACATCCAGATATCCCGCAGACGAAACCGGGGAAATTTCCGCTCCTTTGCCGCAATGATACCGCCCAGTATCACAGCGGCAAGCAGGTTACGGAAAAAGACGATTTGCAGCGATGTCAGGCCATCTGCCTGCAGCGCGTGGACAAACAGGGAAATCAAGCCCCACAGGGTGCCGGCTCCTGCTACCATCCATGCGGAACGTGTATTCGTCCCCATGCTTCATTCCTCCATTCATATGTTTTTTTACATTCCTGTCCAGTATAGCACAAATTTTTCCTGTATTCCTCTTTTCCTCACAAAAATCTTATCTTTTTCCTGTTCTGTACCCGCCAGCACATAATATATCTAAATATGATTTTTGACGGCTTTTATTTCATATATTATACTTATTGCACAAAAAATATAGCTTCTTTTTATCTGTTTTGTCACTACTTTTTCCCAATCTGTTGTGGTATATTTATTAGCGTACTTTTTAGCAGGAGTACTTGCATCCTCACCTTAAACAGAAGGTATGAGAGAAATGCCATACAGAGAAGAGAGAGAAATGAGACGGTTGGGTGAACCGTCTCATTTCATTTTTATGGGTTTCCTTCCCCATCAAAAAAGCTGTTCGTTTCCGAACAGCTTTTTTCCTTATTCTTCTGTTTCATGCCGAGCCCGGGAATCTCCGCGCAGGGCAGCAATGGTCAGCACCAGGAAACAGAGGCAGGATACGGCACTTAGTCCAACCGATGTCCAGCTCTCCTGACGTACAATCAATGTAAACAGGTCTGCCACACGGCGTACACACAGCACCGCACAGACAAATGCCACCGAGCGGTAATGTCCCAGCACATAGCCGGCAAAGCACAATGCCAGCAAAAGCTCTACATACTGAATGCCCACCAGCGCAAAGGCCAGTGCCGCCAATACCAGTATCACCGGCATAATCCAGCGGAAAGGCCGTTTTGTCTCAACCGACTTCTGTTCCTCTGAAACAACTTCTTCCGTGATCTGGAAAAGCTGTTCCGATTCCTCTGCCAGCGGTAATGCCTGGGGCGTATCGTTCTGTCCCTCCTGCTCCATATAAGAAGCATCCTGCGCTTCAGCGTCCGCCAGCTGCGCCGCCTCGACCGGTTCCTCTGCATCTGGTTCCTCAGCAGGCTTTTCTATCTGGCTCTCCTCCGCAGCAGCCATAAACTGCTCCAGAGATTCGGTTTCTGTCAACTGCACCTCATCTGCCGGTTCCTCTGCAGACGATTCTGTCCGGCTCTCCTCCGCAGCAGCCATAAACTGCTCCAGAGATTCGGTTTCCGTCAACGGTGCTACCTCTGCCGGTTCCTCTGCAGACGCTTCTATCCGTCTCTTCTCTGCAGCAGCCATAAACTGCTCCAGAGATTCGGACAACTGTTCTTCTCCGGTATCCCGCACCGGTTCCGAAGCTACCGATGGCTTCATATCACACACTGCAGGTTTATCCTCTGCTGTATCTGTTTCCTCTGTCTCAACAGGAGCGAACTGTTCCAGCACCTCTGCCATGGTAGTTCCTTCTGCGTCAGATTGTGCTTTCTTCTGCTCTGCTCCAGGCGAATCCGGCTGCGAGGAAATTTCCGCTTCCATAGCAGAACCTTCATCGACAAACGCTTCGTTTTTGTTGTCAGCAGTCGGATCTTGCGGCTGTGCAAACTGTTCCGCCCACTCTTCCAGAGAATGGGATACTACCTCGGATGGTCCGTCCGATTCCTCTATCGGGTCCAGCTGCATTTCAAGCAGTTCTTCCTGCTGTTTCTTTCTTTTTCCAAAGAAAAACCATCCTCTGGATTTTTTCGGTTTTGGCACCGGTTCCTGTTCTTCCTCCGGAACTGCTTTCTCCGTCTGCTGCAGCGGTTCCGCCTCAGCAGATGCTTCCGAAGGCTGTGCCACAGATTCCTTTACCGTTTCCTCTGCCGCCCATGCAAACTGTGCGGTTTCCTCCGGCACATCGGCGTTCTGTTCTTCCTCCACAACCAAGGCTTTCTCCGGCTCTGCCGGCTTCTGAACCAGCTGTTCCTTTGTCCGTGGTAACGCTGCGGTTTCATTCAATCCTTCTGCTGCCGGCTCTGCCGCTGTTTCCACAGCTTCCG
>CAMBYS010000064.1 GCA_945872165.1 uncultured Clostridia bacterium
CAGGTGGAAAGCATTGCCGCAGGCAACTTCGACGGCAATGAGGACGGCCGGGAGCAGATCGTTTCCGCCTATATGCTCAAGCAGGAGGGCAAAAACAACGGTTACAGTGGCCTTGTTACCATAGGCATGTACGACAACAATTGGAAATACAGCAACTCTCCCGGCGGCTATTACATCACCCGAAAGGGCAGAGCCTAAGTGGTTCCAGCAGCACTACCTTCAGCCCCAACGCAAAATGCACCCGTGCCCAGGCCATCACCTTCCTGTGGAATTATCAGGGTGCTCCCCCTGTCGATACAGTTAACCCCTTTACCGACGTACCCGCTAATGCCTACTACGCTGATGCGGTTCTGTGGGCTGTGGAGAACGGTATTACAGCCGGCACCTCTGCCACCACCTTCAGCCCCCAAAAGGGCTGCACTCGTGGCCAGATCGTGTCCTTCCTGTATCGCTGCCTGAACAAGTAAACAGCAAATGCCCGCATGGCGTGGGCGAGCCTTCGGGTCTGCCCACGCCAACCTATTTTATGGATTGGTCATGAATCTTCCCTTCTTTTGAGCATCTCCCCTCCCGGGGACATCTTAAAACAGCAACTCAATATTCAAAAGAGGCACAGACATCTGCTTTGATGTCTGTGCCTCTTCACTGTCAATATACCCAGTATAGTATGTGGCATATTGACAAAAAAATTCCCGCCTTTCGGCGGGAATTTGAGAACCTCTTATAGTGTTTTAAATGGTGTACAGTTAAAATTTCTCGCAACTTTTCCCCGCACAGACACCTTTTTCATTCAGAAATAAGCTATTCTCTGCAATGAAAGCTGTATTAAAACAAGTGGTTTAATACATGCCGCCCATGTCCGGAGCAGCCGGAGCAGCAGCCGGAGCCGGCTCCTTAATATCGGTAACAATGGACTCAGTGGTCAGTACGGTAGCAGCAACAGATGCAGCGTTCTGCAGAGCGGAACGGTTAACCTTGGTCGGGTCAACAATACCGGACTCGATCATATCGCAGTAGGTTTCGGTGTAAGCGTCGAAGCCATAGCCAACCTTACCAGCCTCACGGATCTTCTCCAGAACAACAGCACCGTCAATACCTGCATTGGCAGCGATCTGACGAATCGGCTCCTGCAGTGCCTTAACAACGATGTTTACGCCGGTCTTTTCGTCGCCCTGTGCTGCTTCAGCAGCGGCAGCAACAGCCGGAACTGCATTGACATAAGCAACACCGCCGCCTGCTACGATGCCTTCCTCTACAGCAGCACGGGTAGCATTCAGAGCGTCCTCAACACGCAGCTTCTTTTCCTTCATTTCGGTCTCAGTAGCAGCGCCAACCTTGATAACAGCTACGCCGCCAGCCAGCTTAGCCAGTCTCTCCTGCAGCTTCTCACGGTCGAAATCAGAGGTAGTGGTCTCAATTGCATGACGGATGTTTGCAACACGTGCAGCAATGGCATTGGAATCGCCCTGGCCATCAACGATGACGGTGCCTTCCTTGTTTACCTTAACCTGACGTGCACGACCCAGCATCTCCAGGGTAGCATCCTTCAGTTCCAGACCAACTTCTTCAGAAATTACTTCGCCGCCGGTCAGTACAGCGATATCCTTCAGCATTTCCTTACGGCGATCGCCGAAGCCCGGTGCCTTAACAGCAACACAGGTGAAAGTACCACGCAGCTTGTTCAGCAGCAGAGTGGACAGTGCTTCGCCTTCCAGATCCTCAGCAATGATCAGCAGTTTCTTGCCGGTCTTGACAATCTGCTCCAGCAGCGGCAGCAGATCCTGAATATTGGAAATCTTCTTATCGGTAATCAGGATAACAGCATCATCCAGAACAGCTTCCATCTTCTCGGTATCCGTTACCATGTACGGAGTGATGTAGCCGCGGTCAAACTGCATGCCTTCTACAATCTCAGAATAGGTCTCAGCGGTCTTGGATTCCTCAACGGTAATAACGCCGTCAGAAGAAACCTTCTCCATGGCCTCTGCAATCAGCTCACCAATGGTTTCGTCGCCAGAGGAAATCGCAGCAACACGTGCAACATCATTGGAACCCTTGATCTTCTGAGAGTTAGCCTTGATTGCTTCCAGAGCAGTATCAACGCCCTTTGCAATGCCCTTACGCATAATCATCGGATTTGCGCCTGCTGCTACGTTCTTCATACCCTCACGGATGATAGCCTGAGCCAGTACAGTAGCGGTAGTGGTGCCGTCGCCAGCCAGATCATTGGTCTTGGTTGCAACTTCCTTTACCAGCTGTGCGCCCATGTTTTCAAACGGGTCTTCCAGCTCAACATCCTTTGCAATGGTAACACCGTCATTGGTAATCAGCGGGGAACCAAACTTCTTGTCCAGTACAACATTGCGGCCCTTCGGACCCAGGGTTACCTTGACGGTATCAGCCAGCTGGTCTACGCCGCGGCCCAGTGCACGACGAGCTTCCTCGCCGAAAAGAATCTGCTTTGCCATGATATATAGCCTCCTAAAAAATGAGATAAGAATTTAAAATCAGTCTACAATAGCCAGGATGTCGTTCTGACGAACGATAATCAGTTCCTCACCGTCAATCTTGACTTCGGTGCCGGAATACTTGCTGGTGATAACCTTATCGCCAACCTTGACCTGCATCTGTACTTCCTTGCCGTCTACAATGCCGCCAGGGCCAACAGCCAGGACTTCAGCAACCTGCGGCTTCTCTTTTGCAGTGCTTGCAAGGAAAATGCCGCTTGCGGTGGTTTCTTCTGCTTCGGTCATCTTAATGACAACGCGGTCAGATAAAGGCTTGAGCTTCATAATAAAATCCTCCTAAGATGATAAAATTAACTATTTGATGTTTTAGCACTCAACTCACCGGAGTGCTAACATGTATTATATTATATCATTTCTTCTCCAATGCGCAAGACTTTTTTTCCGATTTTGCCAATATTTTTTGTAAAAAAATTATGAATGAGGTGTAAACCAATATTTGAAGCAATTTTCATGGTTTTTCCAACTTTTCAGGCCACTTCTCCTGCATTTTCACCAACGCAGCAGTAACACAACCCTGTCTGCCGCTCTGTTTTCTGCTACTTTACCGGACTGAACCCGGTCTGTTCTGCCTGTATACTTTTCCCAAATTTGCACAAGAATATCCATCTCTCTGATCTGCAAAACAAACCGGCAGGACAGCCCACACTTCCCTGCCGAAGCAAGGTTATGCGGACTGTACCTCTGGGTCTGTCTGTGATTTTAACACAGAAATGCGGTCACTGCATCCAGCAGGAACAGGAGCAAGGCCAGCACCGTCACAGCTGACAGTGCTTTCTGATGCCGGATTGCCGTCAGCTTTTCAAAAGCCGGCTGGAACAGGTACAGGAATACCATTCCTCCTGCGCCAAAACGCAGAGAAGGATTCAGTGCAATACGTCCCTGAAAATTCCATGCAAACCGGGTATAATCCCACATCCATCCGCCTGTAAGTGCTTCCATGATATAGCTGCCTGCCAGTTCCAGCAAAGTGGAAATCACTACAATCAGGAAAAATACAACAACAGGTGTAAGATTCATGGATTTCACACGAATCGTTTTCTTTTTGATGCCGGTCAGCAGCAGAATAAAGATCACTGCCGCAGTTCCATAGATAGGACAATAGGGTCCGAACAACACCCCACGGTTGCTAAATCCCCAGCGGTAAACAACCACCTCCAAAAATACTTCATATAGCCATCCAATGACAGAATACAGCATGAAATACAGATAGAAGTTGCGCAGCATGCTCCATTTTTCCTTCATCTCTTCTCTCCTTTTTTCTGTTATTTCCGGTAATCCCCTGTTCTTTTCCGGCTGTCCGGCGTACCGCGTCCGATTCCATGGCTTCCGACAGTCCGCCAGCGTCTGCGCTTCTCCGGCGGCTGATAATACATAAACAGATTGCAGCGGATCATACCATTGTACAGCTTACGTTTTTTATCCGCCTTAACACCGAAAAATTCCTCAAATTTTTCGTCGGAACTGATAATATACTGCTTCATTGGAGAACGGAAAGCCGTCATGCCAAAGCTTCTCAGCAGCTTCCGGGCAGATGCCACATCCATCAGGCGCTCACCATAGGGCGGATTACAAATCAGTGTTCCTTCCCTGCGCCGCAGATCCAGCTTGCCTGCATCCTGCTGCAGGAATTGCACCGTATGATCCACACCGGCTTTTTTGGCATTTGCGGCAGACAGCTCCACACAGGCAGGATCAATGTCACTACCTGTGATATCATAAATACGGTCACGATAGATGACATCCAATGCCCGTTCCCGTTCCTGCCGCCAGATTTCCGGATCAATAAAATTCCATTTTTCCGCGTCAAAGGAACGCATCAGTCCCGGCGCACGGTTCATGGCGATCATGGCAGCTTCAATCGAGATGGTACCGGAGCCGCAGAATGGGTCCAGAAACGCTCCTCTGCCCCGATAACGGGAAACATGTACCATGGCGGCTGCCAGTGTTTCACGTAATGGTGCTTCATTTGCATTGGCACGATAGCCGCGTTTGTGCAGACCTGCTCCGGAAGTATCCAGATACAATGTTGCGATATCATTCATAATAGCAAACTGTACCTGGCACCGCGGCCCGGTTTCCTCAAACCATGTCACGCCATAGGACTCCGACAGGCTTTTGACAATTGCCTTTTTCACAATGCTCTGACAGTCCGGAATACTGTGCAGCCGGGAAGAAAGGGCATATCCCTTCACCGGGAATGCACAATCCGCCTCAATATAATCCAGCCATGGCAGCTCATAAACACCTTCAAACAGCTCCTCAAAGGTACGGGCAGGAAATTCTCCCACTTTGATTAATACACGTTCTGCACAGCGAAGCCACAGATTGGCCCAGACCAGTGTCTGCTCATCACCGGAAAACAGAACCCGTCCATTTTCTACCCGGACATCCTCCAGTCCGCCGTTATGCCGCAGTTCATCTCCGACAATGCCTTCCAGTCCGAACAGAGTCGGACAACAAAATTCATATTTCATCATTTCATCCTTACTTTCATGTTACATTCGATTGGGAATCACATCATTTGTTCTGCTCAAGCAGCAGTGTTGCCTTATTGTACTATATTTCTGCCGGTGAAACAAGAGAAACCATACAAGCCAACGGTTTTCGCGTTGCAATTTTTTACTTTTGTGGTATACTTTATTATGAAAGTATAAAAATGATTATGAAAAATGATTTGAGGTGCAGCTATGATCCGTTACGGCTTTATCCGAACAAAAGATGAAATCAAGTTCCTTATATTGACCTGTATGACATATCTGCCGTTCCCGGTATCCTTTGACTCAGTGGTGGATATCTGTACCTGGTGTGATGAAGGCTTTGGCTATTTTGAACTTTCGGAAGCTTTTTCCGAACTGCAGGACTCCAGCCATATTGAAAAAACCATGGACAATCAGACGGAAGTATTTTCCATCACACAAAAGGGGCGGGAAACCGCACAGGCTTTTCAAAACCGCCTGCCCTACACGGTTCGGGAAGCCGCAGAACTGTCTGCCCTGCGTGTCATTCGCAAAATCCGCCGGGATGCACAGCTTTCCACCAAAACCGAAAAGAAGGGCGAAAAGGATTATGTTGTGGAACTCAACATGCAGGATGTGTTCTCAATCCGGATGAATGTGGTCAGTCCACAGCAGGCATCCCTGCTGGAAAGCAATTTCAAAAAGCATGCGGAAGCCATTTATCAGGATATTCTGTCTACCCTGACCAGCAATCATGACAAATAAATGCAAGAAAAGACGAATGTTTGGTTCGTCTTTTTTGCTGCGATAAAATATGCTATAGAATGGAACGTGAAATCATGTCAAAAAAATCCAAAGGAATTTTATTCATTACCCTGTCTGCCTTCTGTTTTGCGCTGATGAACCTGTTCGTCCGGCTGTCCGGTGACCTGCCGTCCATGCAGAAGAGCTTTTTCCGCAATGCAGTGGCACTGGCATTTGCTCTTGTTGTCCTGCTTCGCTCAGAAGAAAAATTTCAGTTCAACCGAAAAAATCTGCCGCTGCTGATTGCCCGGTCTGCCTTCGGCACCATCGGTATTTTGTGCAATTATTATGCGGTTGATCATCTTGTACTTTCTGATGCCTCTATGCTGAATAAGCTGTCCCCCTTCTTTGCCATTATCATTTCCTATCTCTACCTGAAGGAAAAGGTAACACCATTCCAGGCAACTGCGGTTGTCACAGCCTTTATTGGTGCACTATGCATCATTAAACCGGGATTTTCTTCGCTGACAACAGGTCCGGCACTTCTTGGCGCACTGGGCGGTCTGGGTGCCGGAGCTGCCTACACAATGGTACGCAAGCTGAGCCTGAATGGTGAACGCGGACCCTTTATCGTCTTTTTCTTCTCCGCTTTCTCTTGTCTCGTATGTCTGCCGTATCTGTTGTTCTCCTATCACGCCATGACTCTGATGCAGTTGATTTTCCTGCTTCTTGCCGGACTTTCTGCTGCCGGCGGACAATTCGCCATCACTGCCGCTTATGCCAACGCACCGGCACGGGAAATTTCCGTCTTTGATTATTCCCAGATCGTCTTTGCAGCGCTGCTGGGCTTCTTCTTCCTGAACCAGATACCGGATCTTCTGAGTGTCATCGGCTATATCATCATCTGCGGCACTTCTGTTGCCATGTTTTTCTACAATCAGAAACATTAAAAATAACCCCGCAGCATACGCTGCGGGGTTTGCTATCTTATCAAAATGACGGATCAGCCTTTGGCCATTCAGTTGCTTTCAATCAGGCCATAGCCACCTGCTGCTCTCTTATAGATTACAGCGGGTACATCATCCTCTTCTGCATTCTTGAAGAAGAAGAACTGGTGTCCCAACAGGTTCATCTGCAGAATTGCTTCTTCAACCGTCATCGGTTCAACATCGAAGCGCTTGCGGCGGATCACATCATACTTTTCCTCTACATATTCAGAAAGGCTTGCATCGTTTGCAGCTGCCTTGTCGAATGCACCCTCACGAAGCTTCTTTTCGAGACGGGTCTTGTTCTTGCGGATCTGCTTCTCGATGCTCGAGATCATGCCATCCACAGAAGCAAACATATCCGTTGTGGTTTCCTCAGCACGGAAAACCATTCCGCTGTGACGTACAGTAACTTCTGCCGTCTGTCTGCCCTTCAATTCACTGAAAGTAATGGTAGCAGAGGTATCCTTATGGAAATAGCGATCCAGCTTTGTGACCTTCTTAATCGCATAATCGCGCAGTTCCTCGCTAATCTTAATTTTTCTTTCAACGATGGTGATCTTCATAACATCAGCTCCTTATGGTTTCACAACCCAATATCGATATTCAATTGTGAGAAGTACCAATGCGGCAATGGCCACAGGATTTTGCATATTACAATAAACCTAGAACTTAATGTACTTCTTATATTATCCATAGTATACCACAGATTAGAAAACCTGTCCCATGCCAAATTCCGGCGAATTCAGACTTGGGACAGGTTGAACAAAAACCATCTTTTATTTTCTTTTGTTTTCGTGAAATTCCTTAAATTTTCACAAGATTCAGATTACACCTTCTGCATGACGGGTAACATGACAGCCGATATTGACGACACATGGCAAACCTGCAATATGCGTTGGGAATGTCTCAATAGCAGCCATCAGCGCGGTAACCGTGCCGCCCAGACCCTGGGGACCGATACCGAGCGCATTGACACGCTCAATGATCTTCTTTTCCATCTCTGCATAACCCGGATTTTCATTGAACTGACCAACGGGACGCATCAGCGCTCGCTTTGCCAGATAACCAGCCTTATCCGCAGTACCGCCCAAACCAATGCCAATAACAATCGGCGGACAGGGATTGGAACCAGCCTTATCACAGGCAGATACAACATAATCAATGATATCATCCGGCTTTGCAGCAGGCGTAAACATTTTCATGGAGCTCATATTTTCACTGCCAAAGCCCTTCGGCTCAACAGTGACATGAATCTGGTCACCGGCAACAATACGGGTATACAAAATTGCCGGGGTGTTGGTATTGGTATTGGTACGATCCAGCAGCGGATCACGCACAACGGACAGACGCAGATAACCTTCCACATAGCCCTGACGGACACCCTCATTGACAGCATCCTCCAGCAGTCCGCCGGTGATATGAACATCCTGTCCTACCTCAACAAAAACGATTGCCATACCGCAGTCCTGACAAATCGGGACAGAATTTTTGCAGGCAATATCACAGTTTTCGATCATTTTCCCAAAAATATCCTTGCCCAGGGGAGATTTTTCCTGCTCCTGTCCATCCAGATAGGACTGACGGATATCCTCCGGCAGGACATAGTTTGCCTTCATGCACAGCTCACGTACCAGTGCGGTGATTTCCTTGGCTTCAATGGTTCTCATATATCAAAATCCTCCTGCAATGAAATAGATTTGTTATCTTTCTTTATATCACCTGTCTGCCGTCAATGAATACAGCTGTCACCTTTGTCCGATAATCAAATGGATCACCATCCGTGACAAACAGATCTGCATCCTTGCCGGCACGCAGGGAACCTACACGCTGCTGTAAACCGATGATCTGCGCCGGCACAATTGTCATGGCACGCAAAGCATCCATCGGCTGCATACCGGCCTGTACCGCAGCAACTGCACAGCGCATATAATGCTTCAGCGGTGTTTCCGGATGATCGGTAATAATGGCAGTTGGAATCCCGGCTTCTGTCAGCAATGCGGGTGACTGTTCTGTCAAATGATGCAGCTCCGGTTTGGAGCGATCGGTCAGAATCGGTCCGGAACAGATCGGTACCTGCTCCCCTGCCAGAATATCCGCAACCAGATGTGCTTCTGTTCCGTGCAAAATCACCGGCTTCAGGGAAAATTCCTTTGCAATGCGCAGTGCGGTAAAAATGTCATCTGCCCGGTGGGCATGGAAATGTGCCTGGCAGCTGCCATCCAGTACCGGCAGCAGGGCTTCCATTTTCGCGTCATATTCCGGTGCATCTGCCGGCTCCTCTGCCCGCTGCTTCTGTGCGGCATATTCCTTTGCCTTATACAGGGTTTCCCGGATCAATGCCGCAGTTGCCATCCGAGTTACCGGAGCCTCATCCTTATCATTATAACACGATTTCGGGTTTTCCCCCAGTGCAAATTTCATGGCACAGGGTGCTTTTACAATCATATCATCAATCCGACGTCCGGCTGTTTTAATGGCGGCAATCTGTCCCGCAATCGGGTTACAGCTTCCCGGTGACACCACACAGCAGGTAACACCAGCCTGTCTGGCTTCCGTAAAGCTGCGCTCCATGGGATTGATGCCGTCAATCACCCGAAGCTGGGGGGTAACAGGATCGGTATCCTCATTTCCATCCTCTCCCTCAAATCCAAGAGAGTCCTCAAACAATCCCAGATGGGTATGGGCATCTACCAATCCCGGCAGAACCCAGCCGCCATGTGCATCCAACCCGGCTGCAGCCGCATCCTCCGGCAGATTTTCCATCGGGCCGATTCCCGTTATTACGCCATTTTCCCAGGAAACAAAACCGTTTTCCACGATTTCCCCTTCCATTGGCAGGATTTTTCCGTTAATAATAATCATTTTGGCTCCTTAAACATGTAAAAAATGAATTGACATTTACTGGAAACCATGATATGATAACCACGGTGGCAGGAAACTGCTATCCATGCACCGTTCATATCTTTATCCCCACAATCCATTTACCCTTCGGCCTGTCCGAAGGGTGTTTTTTTGCTGTAAAACCCACACGCAAATCGGTTCTAACATAAGAATGCCGCTTTCCCGGCTGGTTCAACCGGAAAGAGCGACATTTACTTTTATATGCCCTGAAAGCCACTGGCTTTCACATGGTTTATTTGCGGCGGCGGGAACCGTTTTTCTTATCCGTATTGCGGCGAATATCCGCCATACGGCTTTCACTGTCCTGCATAAAATGCTTGAGCTTATCCTCAAATGAAGTCGGCACTTCCTTTGCAGCAGCATAGGTACCGCTGATCGGACGCTGCGGCTTTCTGCTGCCGGAGCGCTGCGGATAACCGGTATTTTTGCCGGCAACATTTCCGCCATTATTGCTGCGGTTGTTGAACGGACGGCGTTCCGAAGCCGGACGCGGCTGCGCTTTCTTAATGGACAGATTAATGCGGCCATTTTCATCCACAGCGATGATTTTGACCTTTACCTCCTGTCCTTCTGACAGATGATCCCGAATATTGCTGACATAGGACTGATCTACCTCAGAAATATGTACGAGACCGGTCTTACCCTCCGGCAGCGAAACAAACGCGCCAAACTTTGTGATTCCGGTTACCTTACCGGAAATGATTTCTCCTACGGCCAACTCCATACCCTTTTAATTTTTCCTCCATGCGTTACTGTTCTGAACTGTCAATAAATACACGCTCACCGGGAGATGCATATCCCAGCACATCACGTGCAATTTTTGCAATGGATTCATCTGTGACACCTTCTTCAAGGGAATCCTTCAGGTCCTTATTGACAACTTTTTTGTCATCAATTGCATCATCCAGCGTTGCACTCTGTTTCTGCAGGTCCCTGATCTGGATCTGGAGGGAAATTGGCTTAAAAATTGTAAATGCAATTACGACAGCCAGCAAAACCTTCGCCGCAATGCTGAAAGTTAGTTTTCTGCGCTTTTTCATCGTGCTCCTCCTGTCACAAATCAATTCTCTTTTATTTTATACCAGCATTTCCGAAAATGGAAGGTTTTTTTTTGGTTTTTTCATGTTTTTTACGAAAATCCACTGATTTTTTTTCATCCGTCCCATGTAGGCGTACGTGCTTCCGGCAAATGCGCCCGATATGATGCAGAATCCCCCCTGTTTTTCTCAAAATCCTGCGGAACAGC
>CAMBYS010000065.1 GCA_945872165.1 uncultured Clostridia bacterium
AGTAACATGTTAACTCTCTGCCATGGGCATGCCAAATAGCAATTGACTTTTTTTCAGCGGGCTGGTATCATGAAGCATGTAAAATAGAAAAACATTTGGGAGAAGAAAAACATGACTGCAAAAGATATATTACTGGTATTTGCAGTAATATTTGGTTTATCTGTCGGGATGCCGTGGATATTTATGTCTGGGGTTGTAGACCAGAAAGCTACGAAGAGACTGAAAACATTAAAAAAACAAGTGTCGTTGAGAGAACGGATATGGCTGTATTATGCAGAACCATATTTGGGACCATATCGAAAGATGTTTCGACAGTTGGATACCATCCGTGGCATTGGCATTTTGTTGATGGGAGCGTTCGGGATTGCATGTCTGGGATACCGGGCAGGTATGCTTTTGGCAAAGTCTCTGGAGAACGTTGGAAATGCTCTGTGTGTTGTAGCAGCTGTACTTTTTCTTGTAGCAGCATTTCAATATCGGAGTGTTTTTCCGACTTCAGGCGATTACCATTAAACTGTAATCAATGCAAAAAGCTCCGCGCCAATTCGGTGCGGAGCTTTGCTGTATTTATGCATTTTTCGCAATTGAAACCTTCCAAAGGGAAACCGGCGGACTGTTCGTCCGACGGTTTCACGCGCGGGAGCGCGCCGGAGCAGTCAACCTCGTTGGGGCGAACGGACAGACCGGTTTGTCTGTCCGGTTCGCTGCGTTCGGGAGAACGCCGGAAGGTTTTCTTTTGCCTACTTTTCTTTTCCTCAAAAAGAAAAGTACGGTTATTTACATTTTGCCAGCAGCTTTTCCCACTGGTCATCAACATACTTCTGAGCTTCTTCGATCATCCACTCGTTGCCCGGCTTGAAGCAGTGCTTGAAGCGTCCCTGCTTGACCATGAACTCTTCCACCGGCAGCTTCTTGCTCGGCATGTAGGTCAGATGCCATTCGCCTTCTACAACCTCATACAGCGGCCATACACAGGTATCTACTGCCAGACGGCAAATCTGTGCCATATCCTGTGCCTGGAAACGCCAGCCGCGGGGGCAGGGAGCCATGACATTCAGGAAGCAGGCACCCGGGGTATAAATTGCCTTATGTGCCTTTTCATGCAGGTCACGGAAGTTGCCCAGGAAAGTGGTCTGTGCTGCATAGGGAATGTTATGTGCAGCCAGAATCTCGGTCAGGTTCTTCTTGTTCTGCTTCTTACCGTAGGAAGCCTTGCCTACCGGGGTAGTGGTAGCATCAGCAAACCGCGGGGTAGAGGAAGAACGCTGGATACCGGTATTCATATATGCTTCATTGTCATAGCAGACATATACCATGTCATGACCGCGTTCCATTGCACCGGACAGGGACTGGAAACCGATATCATAGGTACCGCCGTCGCCGCCGAAGGTGATGAACTTGAAGTTATCCTGAATCTTACCCTTCTTCTTAAGAACATTGTAAGCAGCTTCTACACCGCCGCAGGTAGCAGCGGCATTTTCAAATGCACAATGGATGTAGCTGTCTTTATATGCAGTATACGGATACAGGAAGGAAGAAACCTCCAGACAGCCGGTTGCATTGGTAATAACAGCCTTATCCTCCGGCTCCAGTGCACGCAGAACGGCACGAACCGCAATACCGGCGCCGCAGCCGGCACACAGACGATGTCCGCCGACAAAACGCTCTTCCTTTGATAACTGTTCTTTCAAACTATATGCCATAATTGTCTTACTCCCTCTGTCCGATGTGACGATAAACCTCACCGGTCTTGCCGGTTTCTACGATTTCATCCAGCTGGTCGAAAATATAGGTGCAGTCCTCCACACGGAAGTCTCTGCCGCCCAGACCATAGACATAGTTGATTGCCTTCGGACGGTTTTCCAGATCATACAGTGCGCTGCGGGTTTCAGCAAACAGCGGACCGCCTGCTGCAGAGAAACTCTCTGCTTTATCCAGAATGGCAACAGCCTTGCAGCCGGACAGAGCTTCTGCAATTTCATCAAAGGGGAAGGGACGGAATACACGGAGCTTCAGCATACCAACCTTGCGGCCCTGAGCACGCAGCTTGTCTACCGTTGCACGTGCAGTACCGGCAGAGGAACCAATCAGCACAACAGCAGTTTCCGCATCTTCCATCTGATAGGTTTCAAAGAAGCCATAGTAACGACCGGTAGCATCGCCGAACTTCTTGCCAACCTCCAGAATGACTTCCTTGGCACGCTTCATAGCCTCAGCCTGTGCCTTCTTTGCTTCCATATAATACGGAGAAACACCATAGGGGCCTACTGCCAGCGGATTTTCATGCTTGAGCAGATAATGCTCCGGATTGTATTCGCCAACAAATTCCTTTACCAGCGCATCCTCTTCCAGCTCAATATTTTCTACGGCATGGGAGGTAATGAAGCCATCCTGACAAACCATAATCGGCAGGCGGACCTCCGGATTCTCACTGATCGGCATAGCCTGGATATAGTTATCATAAGCTTCCTGGTTGTTTTCCGCAAAAATCTGAATCCAGCCGGCATCACGTGCACCCATTGCATCGGAATGGTCATTGTTGATGTTAATCGGACCGGTCAGAGCACGGGTAACCAGAGCCAGTGTGATGGGCAGACGGGAAGAAGATGCCACATACAGCAGCTCCCACATCAGAGCCAGACCACAGGAAGAAGTAGCCGTAACGGCACGTGCACCTGCAGCAGCAGCACCGATACAGGTGGACATGGAGGAATGCTCGGATTCTACCGTAACAAACTCGGTGTCAACCTCACCATTTGCCACATACTGTGCAAAATACTGAGGGATTTCCGTAGACGGAGTAATCGGGAAAGCACCCATTACATCCGGGTTAATCTGTTTCATTGCATAGGCAACAGCTTCGTTGCCGGACAGTCTTTCACGAATCGACATGGGTTACTTTTCCTCCTTTCCAAAGGAAATGGCTTTAAACGGACATACTTTATAGCAGATGCCGCAGCCCTTGCAGTGATCGAAATCAAAATCCTGACGCTTGCCATTGACAACCGGAATGGAAGAATCCGGGCAATAGGGTGCGCACAGCAGGCACTGCTTGCACTTTGCCGGGTCCCAATGGGGGGTCATGGTGCGCCATTCGCCGGTGATGGTCATTTCAGCGGTAGCCGGCTCATAAATTTCACAGCCCGGGGTCAGTTCCTGCCACTTGGACTGTTCATTGATATCTTTTGCGTGAATCAACCTTCCTGCACCTCCTGCATAGACTGGGTAAGCACGGTCATGTTGCCAGCGACAACCTGCGGCTTCGTTGCGAATTTGTGCTTAAACGATGCTTCCATATTGGAAACGAACTGATCCGGATCAACAACACCGGAAACCTTGACGGTAGCAGCGAGCATCGGAGTATTCGGGAAATTCTTACCCAGAACTTCCTCGGAAATGCGGCGTGCATCAATGGTGCATACCCGGCCTGGATACTCGCCCAGCTCCTTACGGACTTCTGCCGGAGTCTTGGGGGTGTTGACGATGATAGCGCCATCCGGCTTGAGACCCTTGAGCACATCTACGGTTTCAATCAGGCTTTCATCGACCACAACCACATAATCCGGATCATAAATATTGGAATGAACCGTGCAGCGGGTATCACTGATGCGGTTATATGCCGTAATCGGCGCACCCATACGTTCCGGACCATATTCCGGAAAACCCTGTACATACTTGCCGGAGCTGAAGGCTGCATCAGCCAGCAGGAGGCAAGCTGTCTTGGCACCCTGACCACCGCGGCCATGCCAGCGGATTTCAACGATATTTTCCATGAAAAATTCCTCCATACCATTGTTTCGACGAAAAAATGCATTCCGTGAAAAAACAAATAAAAAGCTCTCATCCGTAAAAGGACGAGAGCAGACTTGCTTCGTTATACCACCTGTTACTGCATACAGACATATGCGCTTCCGATAACGGGGAAAACCGGCATGACCTACTTGACCAAGCGTTCGGCCTGCGACTCAGGAGTGATATTCAGACCATATGTACTGCTGCCGGGCTTGCACTGTCTCCGGTTCGCTGTGAGGTTCCATACAGACCTACTGTCTCCGTCGCTGTCTTTTCAGCGGGATATTGATTGTTGTTTTCAAGTATAAGCGCATTTTCTGCAGATTGCAATGGATAATCTGCACAAAAAGAATCGTGAAATTCCGGTCAACTTATGAAAATGTCTTGGTGTAAAATGGAAATAGGAAAAAATTTGTTAAAATATTGGTTTCGACCGTTGACAGGAATGAAAATCTGTTACAATATGGACAAGGAATTACACACGGACGTATGCTGTATGGAAGAAAAAGGTACAGATACCAGGGAAGGACGGATTTTCCGTGAAAGAGAGCTTGAAAAAATACTTCGGTTTGGGTGTTACCATTGTAGCCACCGGCGCGGTAACCCTGCTGATTTTTTTCTGTATTTATAAATTCGCCGCACTGACTGCGGCGGTAAAAAAGCTGATTGGCATTTTGATGCCGGTATTGGTAGGCATTGTGATTGCTTATGTCCTGTCTCCATTGTATAACTGGCTGTGGAGGAAAATCCTGCGGCTGCTGCATCATACGCTCAAATGGCATGGCAGGGGAGCCATCCGTTGTGCCGGCATTCTGGCAATGACCGCTACATTTCTGGGTGCCGGAGCCGTACTGGCAGGACTTCTGGCGCTGATTATCCCGCAGATTATCATGAGTGTGAGCAGCTTTGCCAGCACCCTGCCGAGCAATCTGATGCATGTATCCCAGAGCCTGCAGAAGCTGCTGGCAAACAATCCGGAAATTGAAGAGACTGCCATGTCCCTGTATGCCCAGGGTGTAAGCTATATTGAGGAATGGATTCAGAATTCCTTTACGCCTTCCATGCAGGATGCCATGGGATATATTTCCATCGGTGTCATGAGTACCGTAAGTTTTGTTAAAAATTTCTTCATCGGTTTGATTGTGGCGGTATATCTGCTGTCCGGAAAGGAAAAATTCCTGAGCCAGATGACCCGGTGTACCTATGCTCTGTTCGGTGCACGCTGGGGCAATGTAATTACGGAGTATGCACGGTATGCCAATCAGGTATTTATCGGTTTTATTTCCGGCAAGCTGCTGGATTCCCTGATTATCTTCCTGATTTCCGTTGTGGTATTGAACATCATGAACATGCCCTATGCCATGCTGGTCAGTGTGATTATCGGTGTCACCAATATCATTCCGTTTTTCGGTCCGTTCATCGGTGCCATTCCGTCCTTTATTATCATCCTGATCAATTCCCCGATTCAGTCGCTGTATTTCCTGATTTTTGTTCTGGCACTGCAGCAGTTTGACGGCAACATTCTGGGTCCGAAAATTCTGGGCAATTCCACCGGTCTGCCCAGCTTTTGGGTTCTGTTTGCCATCCTGCTGTTCGGCGGATTGTTTGGCTTTATCGGCATGCTCATCGGCGTACCGGTATTTGCGGTACTGACCCATATTTTCAAGGATATTTTAAACCGCAGGCTGAAGCAGCAGCATCTGCCCACAGAGACAGCAAGCTATGCCTATCTGGACCATATAGATGGAGACGGCAATCCGGTACAGCATAAGCCGAAGCAGGAGCAGGAGGCACAGGAGCTGGAGGAAGCCGTGCTGACCGGCGGCACCATCAAGCCGGAGGATGAGGAAAGCGAACAATCATAGGAGGATGACCTGCATTGGCAACACAACGGGATGCCGCATTGGACAACCTCAAGGGGCTGCTGATCATCAGCGTGGTATATGTCCATTTTTATGATCTTCTGGGACAGAAAACAGCGCTGCTGTTTACCATCCGAACCTTACTCTTGACGGTACAGATGCCGTTGTTTCTCTTTCTGTCCGGCTATTTTGGAAAACATGTGGAAAAAAGAAGGCGTTCTGCCTGGGCGGATTACCTGATCCCCTTTCTGCTGTTCAATCCCTTATATTATCTGATCCGTTCCGGGCAGGAAGACATTAAATTCGGTCTGCTGCGCCCGCTGAATATGTACTGGTTCCTGCTGACGCTGCTGGTGATCCGGCTGCTGATGCCGGAGCTGCTGCGTGTCCGCTGGCTGCTGCCGGTGTCCATTGTGGTGGCGCTGCTGGCTGGCGGAGATAAGGATTTTGGCCGGGTGCTGTCCCTGTCCCGGACCGTATGTTTTTTGCCCTTTTATCTGATGGGCTATTATTGTACGCCGGAGCATATGAAACGCATCCGGAAGATACCGATACCGGTGGCGGCGGCAGGTGCGGCGGCAGGAGCCCTGATGGCATTATGGCTGACAGATACCATGCCGCTGGACAAGGAGGCAAGCCATCCGTTCCAGCTGGTCAATTCCTACGCGACCCAGGGGCTGGAGCCCTGGCAAGGCATTGCCTTTCGTTTTGCCATTTACATCGCCGCGCCTCTTATGGGCATGATGCTGATTCGGCTGATTCCCTCCCGGCGGAGTCTGCTCACCGGCATCGGCAGAGGAAGCATGACGGTATATCTTCTGCATGCGTTTCCCATGCTGTGGGTGGTGGAATACTGGGAAACGCTGTGCAGGTGGTTTAACCGATTGTTTCCCATGCTGGAGGGCATTGCCTATCCGGGCAGGCTGTGCTATGGCATCCCGCAGGTGATCCTGCTGGGCATCTATGCCTTCCTTGTGTCATGGATTTTGAGCAGTCCGCCTGTGGTGCGGAGCTATAACCGCCTGATTGCCGGAGCGCAGCGAATGGTATTTTATCCCGAAAAAACGGGAAAAAGTGAACAACAAATGGAATCTGTGCAGGAAATCCGGTGAGATTTCCTGCATTTTGCGTAAAAAACGGAGGAAACCTGCTTGTCAGCAGCCCGCGGGTTTGCTATAATGCATTATGTATTGGTGGCAGTGTGCTGCTGCGGTTTTCCCGGAGGGGGAGATCGGAAAGGAGGCTGTGTGTCTTGGAAAAACGGTTGTCCAGAATTCTGGAACCGGGCTTCGGCATGTATTTTGTTGTATTTCTGCTGTTTGCCTGTGTGAGCGCGTTTTTTTCACTGGCTTTGGCACTGTTTGAAATGCTGGTATGTGCTGTCCTGTATATTTATTATGTGATTACCATGCGCCGCCGCAACAGGGAAATGCTGCAGTATCTGGAAGCATTGTCCGGCGGACCGAACAATGAGACAAGACAGAATTTTGCAGACCTTCCCATGCCGATTACCGTCTGCATGATCGGAAACGGGCAGGTTGTCTGGTGCAATGACCAGTTTCATGAGGTATATGACATGCGTGACAGCATGTTTGAGCAGACATTGGAGGATATTGTCCCGGGATTTGATATATCCTGGCTGCTGGATAAAAAGCCGGTATATCCTTCCGAAGTAAAAATCGGGGAACGGTATTATACCGTCATGGGTTCCCGGGTGCATCCCTCAGACGGCAGCACCAGTGTGCTGATGACACTGTACTGGATTGATTCCACGGAACTGATTACCCTGCGCAAACAGCATGAAGAAAGCAGTCCGGTGGTTTCCATTGTATCCATCGACAATTATGAGGAGCTGGTCAAAAATGTCAGCGACTCGGAGAAGGCAACGCTGCTGGCAGCGATTGACAACCGTATTGGCGAATGGGCAAAGGATATCCACGGCGTACTGCGCAAATATGACCGTGACAAGTATATTTTTGTCATGGAGGAACGGGATCTGGCACAGATTACCCAGGATAAATTCTCGGTATTGGATTCCGTGCGTTCCATTGTCTCCCGTGAGGGCATCAATGCCACCCTGTCCATCGGTATCGGCCGGGACGGCAAGACATTGGAAGAAAAATATGAATTTGCCCTGATGGCACTGGATATGGCGCTGTCCCGGGGCGGTGACCAGACAGTCATCAAAAACCGGTATGCCTTTGAATTCTTTGGCGGTGTAGCCAAGGAAGTGGAAAAGCGTACCAAGGTTAAATCCCGTGTCATGGCAAATGCATTGGGTCAGCTGATGCGTGATTCCTCCCAGGTATTTATTATGGGACATCATCATTCCGACATTGACGCCGTCGGTGCGGCAGTGGGTGTGGCCTGTGCGGCACGCAGCCGGGGCAAACAGGTACATATCATCCTGCACCGTGCCCAGACCCTTGCCATGCCGCTGCTGGAGCGTGTGGAAGCAAGCGGACAGTATGACGGCGTATTCATTGAGCCGGATGAAGCGGCAGCCATGATTGACAGCAACAGCCTGCTGGTGGTTGTGGATACCAACCGTCCGAATTTTGTGGATGCACCGGAGCTGCTGCCCCGGTTCCGACGGGTTGCGGTCATTGACCATCATCGCCGTGCGGCAGATTATATTGAAAACTGTGCGGTGAATATGCATGAACCGTCTGCATCCTCTGCCAGCGAGCTGGTCAGCGAGCTGCTGCAATATATGGTACCCAATCAGACCATCAGCCGGGTGGAAGCAGAAAGCCTGCTGGCAGGCATTTATCTGGATACCAAGGGCTTTTCTATCAAGGCAGGGGTGCGCACCTTTGAAGCGGCAGCCTATCTGCGCCGTGCCGGTGCGGACATGGTGACGATCAAAGGCATGTTCCAGAATACGTTTACGGAATATATGCAGCGTGAACGTGTGATTTCCTGTGCGGAAACCACGGCAGGCGGCATTGTAGTAGCCGTAACCGAAGATCCGGTATCCCGTCCTACGGCAGCTCAGGCTGCAGATGAACTGCTCAACATCATTGGTGTGAAGGGCAGTATTGTGGCATTCCCCATGCAGGATGATGTGATTGTTTCCGCCCGTTCCATGGGCAATGTAAATGTACAGATTCTGACAGAAATGCTGGGCGGCGGCGGAAGCCTGACGGCAGCCGGTGCGCAGATGAAGAATACCACGCCGGCACAGGCAAAGGAACGGATTCTTCGGGCAATCGGTGCATATATGGAAAGCCAGTGTGTGGAAAACCAGGAGGATTCCTGATGGATTTTTCCGGGTTTTGTACCCCGGCAGATTGTATTGTAAATTATTTTGTTATTTTTCTATCCTTGGAGGGTTTTTATTATGAAAGTCATTTTACAGCAGGACGTTAAGGGCAAGGGCAAGAAGGGCCAGCTCGTTGAGGTTTCCGAAGGCTATGGCAGAAACTATCTGCTGCCCCGCAAGCTGGCAATCCTGGCAACTGCTGACAACATGAACCAGATGAAGCAGGCAGAAGAAGCCCGCAAGCATCGTGAAGCGGTAGAGCGTGCAGAGGCTGAGGCCAATGCAAAGAAATTTGAGGAAATTATGGTCCACATGACCGCAAAGGGCGGCACCAGCGGACGAATCTTTGGCTCTGTTACCAGCAAGGAAATTGCCGCGCAGCTGAAGAAGGAGCATGGCATTGAGATCAACAAGCAGAAGATTGTGCTGGATGAGGCAATCAAGACCTTTGGTACCTTTGAGCTCAAGGTAAAGCTGTATCCGGAGGTTGTAGGCAAGCTGAAGGTGCAGGTAACCGAGGCAGAGTAAGCAGTGCTTCTAAAAAGCCTCCCTCTTGGAGGGAGGTGGATTTGTCCGAAGGACAAAGACGGAGGGAGTTTTTTTGATAGATGTATCAATTGTTCATCTGGAGGAGAGCGTTTTATCTTCCTGACTCCCTCAGTCGCCTGCGGCGACAGCTCCCTCCTCTGAGGGAGCCTTAGGTCTTGCAAACCCCTCAGGTTTATCGGCTGAGATATCAAGAAGAAAGGAGGTCAGTCGGATATGGCAATGGATGATCTGCTGGCACGGCAGATGCCACAGGCAGTTGAAGCGGAACAGGCGGTCATCGGTTCCATGCTGATTGATCCATCCTGTATTCCGGAAGTAATTGAACTTTTGCGTCCGGAGGACTTCTATGCAGAAGAAAACCGGCGCATTTTTGAGACCATTTTTTCCATGTTTACCGATTCCCTGCGCATTGACGCGGTGACGGTGCTCAATGAACTGAAAATCAATGGAACCTATGATGAAGCCGGAGGACGGGCTTACCTGTCCCAGCTGATGGATGTCACCCCTACTGCTGCCGGTGTGCGGGAATATGCCCGGATTATCCGGGATAAAAGCATGCTGCGGGAAATTGCAGCAGCCGGTGCAGATATTCAGGCTATGGCATATGAAGGTGCCGGAGAGGCCGGGGATATCGCGGAATCCGCAGAACAGAAAATCTATGCGGTGCGGCATGGCCGGGAGGTACAGGGCCTTTCACCCATTAAAAGCGTCATTCTGGATGTATACAATCGTCTGGATGAACTGGCACAGAGTGAAAGCGGTCTGCCGGGTCTGCCCACAGGCTTCCATGATCTGGACCGCCGTCTGACCGGCTTGAACAAATCTGACCTGATCCTGATTGCTGCCCGTCCGGGTATGGGCAAGACTGCTTTTGCCCTCAATGTGGCATTGTATGCTGCCAAGCATACCAATAAGGATATTGTGCTGTTCCAGCTGGAAATGAGTAAGGATCAGCTGGCATCCCGTCTGCTGTCCCAGGAGGCAGTCATTGATTCCCAGAAGCTCAAGACCGGTGAACTGGAGCCGGATGACTGGACCAAAATTGCCCGGGCTGCCAATGTACTGGCAAAAACCCATATCTATGTAGATGATAACCCGGCGATTACCGTGGCGGAAATCAAGGCGAAATGCCGCCGGCTGGGGGATAATCTGGGTCTGATTTGTATTGACTATTTACAGCTGATGCAGTCCGGCAAACGCAGTGACAACCGTGTCAATGAAATCGGTGAAATCTCCCGTGCCATGAAAATTATGGCAAAGGAGCTGAATGTACCGGTGATTTGTCTGTCCCAGCTGTCCCGTGCGGTGGAAAAGCGTGAGGACAAACGCCCCATGCTGTCTGACCTGCGTGAATCCGGCGCCATTGAGCAGGATGCGGATATTGTTC
>CAMBYS010000066.1 GCA_945872165.1 uncultured Clostridia bacterium
TATAAGGAATATACCATACAGAAACATGACATCTGCACGCTCCTGTCCTTAACAATGCAGACAGTTAGTTACCAATACCTCATTGCCGATGCGCAATCCTGCCAGCTTTCTCATGCTGATGGCTTCCTTTAAAATCAATGCGGCAAAAATAGTCGTAAACAGCGGATTCGCACTGAAAATCACCGCAGACATGCTGGCATTGGCATAGGTGATGCCATATTGCGCCAGATTTAGGCTGACACAGACGAGACAGAAACCCAGTCCCGCAAATTTCAGATAATCTGCCGCCTTCAGCCGGATGTGATTCTGCCGCTGCTGTCTCCGGGCAAAGGGCAGCAGCAGGCACCCGCCAAACAGGAACCGGTAAAAGGTCAATTGTGCAGGGGAAATATATGCAGCTGTGGGCTTGCTGACGGTTTCAAAGCTGCTGAATGCCAGAATGGCAACCAGCAGATACAGGATATACCGGGCAGATGCCGGCCCTCTATGTTGTTCCATGGGGTTTCCTCTTTCCAAATTGCCGGATAAAGACCGCTGGACACCACAGATGTGATGCCCAGCCAATCATTGGAACGATATATGGTAATATGATGGTTCAAGCGAAACTTATGCCTTGCGGGCAATTGCCTTTTCGGCAGCAGCAACAATATCCTCTGCTGTCAGGTTGTATTCCTTCATCAGGAAATCCTGCGGGCCAACCTGTCCGAAACGGTTCTGGATGCCTACACGCTCCTGAGGAACCAGGCAGTTTTCTACCAGCACATTGGCAACTGCGGAACCCAGGCCACAGGAAACCTGATGGTTTTCTGCCGTCACAATTGCGCCGGTTTCCCTGGCTGCCTTGATGACCAGTTCTTCATCCAGCGGCTTCCAGGTATGCATATCAATGACACGTGCGGAAACACCCTTTGCTGCCAGTGCTTCCTCTGCCTTCAGTGCTTCATCTACCAGAATACCGGAAGCAATGATGGTTACATCGGTGCCGTCACGCAGGGTGACACCCTTGCCGATTTCAAAATCGGAACCATCTGCATATACGGTGGTGAAGCCCTTACGAATCAGACGCATATAGGAAATTTCCGGCTGCTTTGCCAGCTGCTTGGTCAGTGCATAGGTCTGTGCGTAATCACAGGAATCAATGACAATCGCATTGGGAACCGTCATGTACAGCGCACAGTCCTCAAAGGGCATATGGGTTGCACCATTGAAGGCAGCGCATACGCCGGGGTCAGAACCGATGACATGTACCGGCAGGCGGGAATAACCTGCGGACAGGAATGCCTGGTCAAAGGCTCTGCGTGCTGCAAAACAACCAAAGGAATGGATAAACACCTTCAGGCCGGTAGCTGCCATGCCGGCTGCCACGCCCATGGCATTCTGCTCTGCAATGCCTGCGTTAAAGGTCTGGTTCGGGAAAGCCTTCTGCAGCTTTCCGGTATTGATGCAGCCCATCAGGTCACAGTCAATATGTACCATGCTGCTGTCCTGCTCCATCAGCTCCAGCATCGCGGATACATAGCCGTCACGGTTTGCACGGCTGTCCTTCTCATGCTTGCCAATCAGTGTATAGCTCATGATTCTTTCCCTCCTTACTTTCCGCGGATTTCTGCCAGTGCTGCTTCTGCTGCTGCAATGGCTTCATCCCACTGCTCCTGGGTCGGCTGTGAGGAATGTGCACCGGACGGCTCAGCAAAGGTAGCACCCTTGCCCTTCTTGGTATTCAGAATCAGGGCAATCGGCTTGTTCTTGGTCTTGTAAGCCTCCTGCACTGCATCATAAATCTGCTCTACGTCGTTGCCATCCTCGACATTGATGACATCCCAGCCAAAGGCATCAAATTTTGCGCCGATGCCCTTGCCATGGCTCATGACATCTGCAACAGCACCATCCAGCTGACGCTTGTTGTCATCCACCAGACAGATCAGGTTATCCAGCTGGTAGTGTGCCGCAAACTGTGCTGCCTCCCAGATTTCACCTTCATCTGCTTCGCCGTCGCCGATAGCAACGAATACATGGCTGCTCTTGCCCTGGATTTTATTGCCCAGTGCTGCACCTACAGCTTCACTCATGCCCTGACCCAGGGAACCGGTGGTCAGATCTACACCCGGTGTCATGGTACGGTCGGTATGAGATGGGAATTTAGTGTTCGGCTGGTTCAGGGTGTATGCGCTTTCCATGGGATAATATCCCTTCAGACCCAGTGTTGCATACATAACCGGGCCGCCATGTCCCTTGGACAGGACAAACCAGTCTCTGTCCTCCCAACGGGGGTTCTTCGGATCAATGTTCATAACCTCGCCATACAGCACTGCCATGGCATCTGCCATGGACATGGAACCGCCTACATGACCGAAGCCACGGGATGCGATTACCTTCAGTGTTTCCAGGCGGATTTCAGCGGCAAAAACACGCAGCTCCTGCATCTTCTGCTTTTTATCCATAATGTCCTCCTTTGTTCCAAACGGAAGCCCGCCCGCATATGCTGCCGGACGGGCTTTTTCCTATGCATCAAACAAATGGCTTGTCTTTCTGCTGATTCTTCCGACCTGCCAGACCGGTACGTCAGAATCCCGCAGGAAATCCCATGCCTTCTGTTTAATCAATCCGTGCAATTGCCTTTGCCAGCTGCTTCTTCATTGCCAGATTGCCCTGACGGGAAATCATGATGCGCTGTGCCTGGGGCGAGCCTGCACCATGCATGGACTCCGGCAGATAGCCGACAGCTGCAGTACCCATGGTCATGTTCTCGATCAGACGCAGGACACGCATACGGTCTTCCGTCGGAACGGAAGCTACACCCTTCAGGTACTTTTCAATGTAATCATGGGTAGCCGGATTGCGGTAATCTGCCTCAGACGGCTGGGTTACCATCAGACCGCCTGCCAGATCCTGTGCCAGACGTGCAATCTCATAGGGGAAGCGGGTGACATTCTGCTTGCAGACATTTGCCAGCAGCAGGTCAATCAGATAGTTGCCGGACTTGGTCTTGCTGCCCTGGGAAGAACATGCAATACCGCATGCATACAGGGTTTCATTCAGATGGATCATCTCAATGATCTTGTCCTTGACATGGGATGCCTTCTGGCAGCCTGCCATTTCAACAGCCAGCTGGGTAGCGCCGATCAGGACATCGCCTACACCAACCTTGCAGCCGCCATAGGACTGTCTGTGGTAGCCTGCGAAACGCTCTACGATCATGCCGGCAAATTCTACCTCGCCATTGAGGAAGATCATGTCATTCGGAATGAATACACGGTCAAAAATAACCAGCACTTCATGTCCGCCGTAAACCTTGTTGCCAACGTCAATGTCATTGTGCTCCTCGGTCTTACGGGTATCACAGGACTGACGGCCCAGAATCAGGGTGATGCCTTCTGCATCTGTCGGGCAGGCAAAGGAAATCGCATAATCCTCATCGCCCTCACGCATGGAAATGGTGGGCATAACCAGTACATAATGGCTGTTCAGATAACCGGTCTGATGTGCCTTTGCACCGGTGACATATACGCCTTCCGGGGTACGCTCGACAACATGCAGGAACAGATCCGGATCAGCCTGCTTGGACGGGGACAGACCACGGTCGCCCTTGACATCAGTCATTGCACCGTCTACACCCCAGTCATTTTCCTGTACCTGAGTCCAGAACTTGACAAAGTTCTCATGATACTTGGTACCGCATGCCTGGTCGGTCTCGTAGGTAGCGGAATATACAGCATTTGCTGCATCCATGCCTACACAGCGCTGGAAGCATGCTGCGGTCTTCTGACCCAGCAGACGCTGCATCTTAACCTTCTTAATCAGGTCATCGGTGGACTGGTGCAGATGGGTAAAGCGGTTGACCTTCTTACCGGTCAGGTTGGAGGTTGCAGTCATCAGATCCTCATATTCCGGATTCTCTGCCAGCTCATAGGTAGCAGCAAAGGAATTCAGAGACGGACGGACAATCGGATCATCCACTACGTTTTCAACTTTCTCGCCCATACGGTACAGATTCAGGTTCAGCTTGCGCAGGGATTCGATGTACTGTTCTTTTGTCATCATGGTTTTCTGCCTTCTTTCTCTCTGTTTATATATCAAGCGTTTCACCGAAACGCTTTGCATACTCTTCTGCCAGCTCCCCACGGAACTTCGGATGAGCAACGGCAATCAGACGCTTGGCACGTTCCCGCAGCGTCTGTCCCCGCAGCTGTGCCACACCATATTCTGTGACAATATAGTTGACATCACAGCGGCTGGTGGTTACCGGACCACCGGTGGTAATGGTGGGGACAATCTTGGATTCCGACAAATCCTTGGTTGCGGAATGCAGCGCAATGATAGAGCGTCCGCCCTTGGACAGGTTTGCACCACGGACAAAATCCATCTGTCCGCCGATACCGGAAATCTGCTTCAAACCGATTGCTTCTGCACAAACCTGACCCTGCAGGTCAACCTGTACGCAGGAATTGATGGAAACCACGTTGTCATTCTGGGAAATCACTGCCGGATTGTTGCACACATCAACCGGAAGCATTTTGATGATCGGGTTGTTGTTGACATAATCATACAGCTTGCGGGAACCCATCAGGAAGGTAACGCAGACACGGCCTACATCACGCTGCTTGGCCTGTCCATTGATGACACCGCTTTCCAGCAGCGGCAGAACGCCGTCGGAAATCATCTCGGAATGAATGCCCAGATTCTTCTTATCTCCAAGGAAGGAAAGCACAGCATCCGGTACTGCACCGATGCCAAGCTGCAGACAGTCACCGTCATGTACCAGATCTGCAATATATTTACCGATCTGACGGTCCTCATCGCTGATCTTACCCGGCTTGGACTCCGGAAGCGGCTCCCAGGAGCACATGAAGCCATCAATGTCCGTGACATGGACAAAGCTCTCACCAAAGGTGCGCGGCATGTTGGGATTGACTTCCGCAATAACTGTCTTTGCGGACTTGATTGCCTGCCAGCCGTAGTCACAGGACAAGCCGATGGAAATGAAGCCCTTCTCATCCGGAGGAGAGCAGGTAAATGCAAATACATCAATGGGCAGCTCCCCGTTCCGAATCATAATCGGTACATCGGAGAAAAATGCCGGTGTATAATCCGCACGGTTTTCTGCAATCGCCTTGCGTGCCGGTGCGCCGACAAACAGGGCATTGTGGCGGAAATGCGATTCCATTCCCGGCTGCAAATATTCGCCGGAGCCAAGGTATACCATGTGTGCTACCTCAACATTGTGGAACTGTTCTGCCATCCGTGCCATGGTACGCTGGAAGATAATCGGCTCACCTACTGCGTGGCCGAGCATAACGCGGTCGCCATCCTGAATTTTGGAAACAGCCTCTTCCGGTGTCATGGTATGTTCTTTATAATATTGCTGCCATTCCATATATATCCAACCTTCTTTCTTCGGTCACGCTGAATCAGTAAACCGGGAAATAATTTTGCGGTAAAAATCCGCGGGTATAGGAGAGGTAAGTCCATACCGCAAGAAAGACAAGTAAAACCAGAACAAGCATCCACTTGTTTCCCGGAAGCTTCATGCACATGTCCATCCTCTCCTATCCGTTGTCACTGTCTAATGACAGGAATTAAAATGCCTTGCTGTAAATATCCAGAATATCCTCTGCTGTCAGCTCAACATAGTTGTTGTTCAGCAGACGCTGCTGGGTTTCCAGTACGGTAGTGGTATATACCGGCAGTTCCTCGGTGGTAACACCTACTTCATGCAGCGGCTTCTTTTCCAGAACGGCATCCATCAGCTTGTACAGCTCTTCCAGAGCAAATACCGGCTCCACATTCAGTTCCTTTGCCAGCAGCTCTTCCAGCTTGTTCAGCTTGCCAATCGGCTTCTTTTCCTGATACTTGCGCATAACATCTGCAAACATCATCTGGTTGGACTGGCCATGAGGGATGTGGTGTGTGCCGCCCAGCGGATAGCTCAGTGCATGTACTGCTGCACAGCCTGCATGTCCAAAGGCAATGCCGGCAAAGTTGGAAGCTCGCAGGAACCGTGCTGCAAATTTCTTCCATGCATCACGACTGCCATTGTCAACCGCTGCCCGCCAGCCGGTCAGGATCAGATGCAGCGCCTGCTCAGAGAACAGCTCGCTGATGGCACAGGCATTGGGGCTCAGATAGGATTCCACTGCATGGATCATGGCATCAATGGACGAGGTTGCAAATACGCCATAGGGCAGGCTTGCCAGCATGCCCGGGATCAGAGCTGCTTCGGTAGCAAACATAGCCGGGGAAACAATACCCTGCTTGATACCCTTGGTGGTGCGGTTAATGATGGAAATATTGGTAACTTCACTGCCGGTGCCGCAGGTGGTGGGCACGATAACCAGCGGATGTACCTTTTCCAGAGAAGCCATGCGGTCATACAGGTCATCCACACGATCCTCCGGTCTTGCAACAGCAATGACCTTGGCAATATCAATGATGGTGCCGCCGCCAACTGCAATGATGCGGTCATATTCTCTGCCCCGCAGCTCATCCAGAATGGCATCTACCATCACATCGGTCGGCTCGCCCATGCCATACTTTTCCTGGAACAGGGTCTGACAGCCAAGCTCCAGACGCTCAATGACCGGGCTGTAAATGTATTCATTGGTGAGAATCAGATCATTCCCGCCAAGCTGTGCTTCCTTTGCATAGGTAGAAAAATCTTCATATTCCGCAATTGCGGGAATCAGCTGAAATGCTTTCATGATACGCTTCTCCTTTAGATCTCCGGGAAGTATTTTGCGTCTGCTGCAGTGACCCATTCATATTCCGGTACCACTGTGGTAACGATATTCTTGTCATCCTGCAGACGGATGCACCACAGATAATATTCTGCATAGCCCGGTGCTGCTGCCTGGGAATGGGTGACATTTTCCGGCATACCGGTCAGGTCATTGTTCTTTACCTTATATGCATCATCGCCGTACTCTGCCAGACCATAGCCGTTCTCCGGCAGGAACTTATAATAGTACATCTCCGGCTCTACATGCTGGTGCGGCGGATAAGAGGACCACTTGCCCGGGAAATGTACCACTTCACCGATGAAGAAATTGGTCTCCGGGCAGTTGGAACGGTCAAAGAAGGTGCGTACCAGACGGGTGGAGCACTCGTTCATCTGACCTGCACCGCGCTCTTCATTGGCACACAGGCAGTCCTCCGGACGCATCAGCTTGGAAGCAAAGGTGCGGGCATTCGGGGTGCGGCAGACAGCAACCTCTGCGTCAGTATTTGCGGTAATGGTAACAGCGGTATTCTGGGGAACATGCAGCAGGATGGCACCCTCATGGAAGCAGTCCTTCCGTGCAACGGTTTCCATCTTGCCTTCCCAGCCAAAGGTAACACCGCCGCTCAGCAGGTCATATACAACCTCCTGTGCATAGTCAAAGCTCATCACATCGCCTGCGGTCATGGAGACAACGCCGAATTCCATGCCCATCATTTCCGGATTTTCTACTGCGGAAATCATCTTGTTATAGCCCTTCTCAAAGGGGCCCTTTGCGGTATATTTCATGGTATTCTCCTTTTAGGTGTTGGAAAGCCGCCCGCTCATATTGGGGCGGCTTTGCCGGAAATAGGATAAGGTGTTAAATATAGTGAATAGGGGATTTCAAAAGAAACAGCGGCAGACACAGAACCATGTTCTGCTTGCCATATATACAATAAACGATTCAGCCTGTTCTCCCCATCGCTCTCTGAAGGTTTTCCATACTGCGGGACAACCCCGCAGTATGGATACGTGAGAAAAGTGTATGTGCATGAGAATGCAATGAGTATGATATATTTCAAACAGTCGTTGGTAAGAAATACGTGAGAGAATAGGAAGTGTTGTCAGGCTCAATACATTCTCGCCAAGTGTCAGTTATCCTGATCCAGGGAAGGGGATTCCCTTCCCCGGCGGATGATGTGGTATTAAGAGAGAGTTGTCAATAAGCCTTCAAACCTGATTGAATAGCCGGAATTAGTACATGCGTGCTTCGCTGATGTGCTGGTCAAGACGCTTGCGTGCTTCCTGTACTGCCTCAGACTTGGAGGTGGAAGCAACACCAATGTGCCACCAGGACTCATAGCCCTCTGCCATGGTCTTCGGCAGAACCTTTGCATCAATGATGCAGGAGCCGGTTTCCTTCTTGGCATCCTGTACAGCCTTGCGGAATTCCTCCGGAGTCTTTGCATAGAATGCCTTCATGCCGTAGCCTTCGCCAACCTTGCCGAAGTCGGTGTAGCAGTACTTGCCATCCAGCTTGCCGGTCTCTTCGTTTCTGTAACGCATTTCAGTAGCCAGAGAACCAACGCCATTGCCCATCTGCAGGTTGTTGATGCAGCCAAATGCGGTGTTGTCGAATACAACGACGGTGATCTTTGCATTTTCCTGAATAGCAGTCGGGATTTCAGAGTTCAGCATCATGAAGGAACCGTCGCCAACCAGGGCATAAACTTCCTTGTCCGGTGCTGCCAGCTTGGAGCCCAGAGCACCTGCAATTTCGTAACCCATGCAGGATGCACCGTATTCCATGTTGTAGGAATCCTTTGCGTCGGTTACCCACAGTCTTTCCAGGTCTGCCGGCAGAGAACCTGCTGCTGCGACAACGATAGCATCGTCATCAATCTCTTCACGCAGGATACCAACTGCATTGGACTCGGTGATGGTGCCGCCGATGTCATTGATGAAGTCAGTCATGATCTTCTCGGTCCAGCTCGGTACACAGGGTACAAACTTGCCTTCGCCGAAGCCTTCGCCATGATACTGTACGCCCAGAACGCTCAGGCGCTCCTTTTCCCATACGTCACGGATTTCCTGAATTTCAGTGGTATAACCGGACTTATAGCCATCAGCCTTCAGCTTGTCATAAATCTGCTCCAGCGTTACCTTGGCATCGCCTACGCAACGGGTTGCATCCAGCTTTTCTGCATGGAACTCAGAAGTGTTGATTGCCAGAACCTTGATATCCGGGTTGCGGAACAGTACCCACTTGGAACCGGTAACGAAGTCATTGAAACGGGTGCCTACGCCGATTACCAGGTCAGCATCCTTGCACAGTGCATTTGCTGCCAGACCGCCGGTAACACCTACGCCGCCAACCGAAAGCTCAAAGCTGTCCGGCAGTGCGGAATGACCAGCCTGGGTCTGGGATACCGGAATGTTGAATTCCTTTGCGAACTTCATAACGGTTTCGCCTGCTTCAGAGTAGCGAACGCCGCCGCCGGAAATCAGAAGCGGCTTCTTGGATGCCTTGATCAGCTCAACAGCCTTTGCTACTTCGTAGTCATCTGCGCCGCGGCGGGAGATGTGATGTACGCGCTTCTGGAAGAAATAGTCCGGATATTCAAAGGATTCACCCTGTACATCCTGAGGCAGAGAGATGCAGACTGCACCACAGTTTGCGGTATCGGTCAGTACACGGAATGCGTTAATCAGTGCCGGCATCAGCTGCTCCGGACGGGAAACGCGATCCCAGTACTTGGTAACCGGCTTGAAGCAGTCAGAAGCGGTGATGCTCAGGTCGTTCGGGCTTTCAATCTGCTGCAGAACCGGGTCCGGCTGACGGGTTGCGAACGAATCAGACGGGAACAGCAGCAGCGGAACATTGTTGATGGTTGCAGTCAGTGCTGCGGTTACCATGTTGGCAGCGCCCGGTCCGATGGAAGACGAACAAGCAATGATCTTGCGACGGTTATGCTGCTTTGCATAAGAAATTGCAACATGTGCCATGCCCTGCTCGTTGCGGCCCTGGTATACTCTCAGATGGCCTGGATCCTCGTCCAGTGCCTGTCCAAGGCCAACTACCATGCCATGTCCGAAGATGGTAAAGATACCATCTACAAAGGGCTGCTCTACGCCATCAAACTCAATGTACTGCTGGTTCAGGAACTTGACAACAGCCTGACCTACTGTCATTTTGGTCTTACCCATAATTACTTCCTCCTCAAATCATGTGTATTTCCCTTTGGGGTTTCTTTGTTTTTGTTGTACTTAGTATATCGTTTCCACCAAAAATATTCTTCCATTCTTTTGTTTTTTCACGAATCTGTCAATAAATTTCCTGTTTTTCAGATCCTTGCTGTAATTTCCTTTCTCTTTTCCCCATTCCTCCGGGATTTTTTCATGTTCTTGCGCTTCCCTCTCTTCCTCCTGAAAAAAAGGTTTTTCCGATTTTTTAAATATCCTGCGATTTGCCTATTTCGCGCCTTTTTTTGCACAAAAAAACACCGTGAAATGGGCAAAAATTACCCATGTCACGGTATTTACATACAGATTACGTTTTTTCTTTTTCCGCTTTGCTTTGGTCTTATCCTGCTCCTGACTGACAATGTAATTCTGCCGGTATTTCTTTGGCGGCATGCCCACATGCTTGGAAAACTGCAGGTTAAAATAGCTCTGTGTATCATATCCCACCATTCCGGCAATCTGAGTCACCGGCAGATCGGTGGTAATCAGCAGAGTTTGGGCTTCACCAATTCTGCGCCGCAGCAGATACTGCATGGGAGAATAACCGCTCATTTCCTTAAACACATGGGACAGATAATAGGGGCTTACATGCAGCGCATCTCCAATGCTCTGCAGGGTAATCGGTTCGGCATAATTTTCATCAATATAGGCCTTGATTCTCCGCCCCAGAATCGACGG
>CAMBYS010000067.1 GCA_945872165.1 uncultured Clostridia bacterium
GACAGTCTGTAAAATCGCAACCAGGGCAGAAATACCGATGGAATATGCAATCGGAACGCCCAATGCAAGAAGAAGAATCAATACAACCAGAATAATAAGCAAGGATTGAATCGCCATTTATTTCGCCTCCTTCTGCTTGACAATGTCAGCGATGTTGAGGGCAGTATATACCATATTCAGCACACCGCTGAGGGGCAATACAACATAAAAGATGCCAATTGGTACACCCAGAGACGAGGTCATCTGTCCCATTGCCAGATTGGCAATCTGGACACCGCCGAATACCAGAATGACTGCGGAAAACAGGAAAGCAATCAGCTCACCCACGCACATCAGCATCTTCTGTGCTCCCGGACCTGCCCGTTCTACCAGAATCGGGATATTCATGTGTCCGCGTTCCGAGGTGACAAGGGATGCACCCAGCAGGCTCATCCATGCGAACATATAAGATACCAGCTCCTCCGACCAGGAGGACGGATTGCCGAGAATATAACGGGTAAAGACCTGCCAGCAGGTCAGTACAACCATGACCAGAAAGCTGCCGCCTGCCAGTACATTCAGCAGCCGTGTCAGAATATTGCGAAGCTGTTTCATGGTTCCGTTCCTCCTTCCGCCGCATCTGTGGGATATTGTTCGTTATACTTCTGGATACCTTCATAAATCGGCTCCAGCTCCGAATACTGCTCCAGCAGGCTCTGATGCATCGGCATGCAGATTTCCTGGAATGGCTTGGTATCAGGATAAAGGAACTGGACACCCTGTTCGTTCTGCGCCTTATCCTTTGCCGCTTCAACCGCCTTGGTCCATTCTTCCCGTTCTACCTGATTGACCAGTGCAAAGCCCTCTTCAAAAATTGCCCGGTCTTCCTCCGGCATTTCATCCAGAAATGCACAGTTGCCAATCAGAATATCCGGTATCATCTGGTGCATATCATAGGAATAATATTTGCAGACATCACCATGTCCATTGGAAGTCAGTGCCATTTCATTGTTTTCCGCACCGTCGATGACCTTGGACTGCAGGGCGGTATAAACCTCACCAAAGCCCATCGGGGTCGCTGAGCCGCCCAGCAGGTTCATCATTTCCACATTGGTAGGTGACTGCTGGACACGGATTTTCAGACCCTTCAGGTCAGCCGGTGTCTCAATCGGCTTGGATACGGTATAAAAGTTTCGTGTTCCTGCATCAATCCATGTAACCGCTTCAAAGCCTGCCTTTTTTGTGGATTCAAAAATCGGATCGGTGATTTCCGGATCATCCATTGCTGCATGGTAAGCATCACTGGATGCAAACAGGTATGGCATATTGAATATGGTATAATTTTCGGAAAATGTCTCCAGAATGGAGTTGCTTGCAACACAGAAATCAATCGCACCCGTCTGAGTCAGCTGAACCATATCCGTCTGTGAACCGAGCAGCTCACTGGGATATACTTCAACATCATATTTATCTCCCAGCTTGTCCTCGATATACTCCTCGAAGGCCAGCAGGGAAATATGGGTCGGATGATCGGTTGCCTGATTGTGTCCAATGCGTACAATCGTGCGGTCTGTGCTGTCCTGTGCGGAGCCTGTGCTGCCGCAGCCAGCCATCGCTGCTGTCAGAAGCACACCGCTGAGCGTAAGTGCAATCGCTCGGTGCAATCGTTTCATACTCTCCTTGTCCTTTCTTTTCTTTGATAATCCAGAACATGAAAACCGGTTTTTGCTGTTCTTTGATGTTCTTAGTTTACCAAATATCCATCCGGACTACTCGGTACATCTGGCTTGAAATATGGTGAATCTTGTTGTATACTATATATATCGTCAAAAAAACAGGAGGTAATTTGTGGAACATGTACAAAGAGGATTTTACTCATCGCCAGATCATGGCCGACCACTTTTATGAATACCACCATTATCGTGATGAAGTACCTCCTGTGGTTGATTTTCACGAACATGCCTTTTATGAAATTTATCTGTTCCTGTCCGGAAATGTGAACTATATCATCGAAGGACGAACCTATAAACTCCAGCCCGGGGATATCCTGCTGACCAATAACAGTGATATCCACCGTCCGGAAATCCTGCCCTCCAAGCAGCCCTATGAACGCACCGTCATCTGGCTGGATGATGATTTTTTCAGCCGTATGCGGGATATCGGCGAAGACCTGACTGCCTGCTTCAAGGATGCTGCCCGCAGAAATTACCGACTGATCCGTCCCAGTAAAACCCAATTGTCGGAAATACGCTCTGCCTGCCGGATCATGGAACAGGAACGCATGAATCACCAGATTGGCAACCGTATTATGGCTTATTCTGCTATGATGAATATTATTGTCCTGCTCAGCCGTGCATATTACGATACGCCGGATTCTGCCCAGCAGGATGTCACGGAAAATGACCAGGTAAATCAGATTATTGCCTATATCAATGAACATCTGGCAGAAAATCTGACCCTGGATTCCCTTGCGGAACAGTTCTATATCAGCAAATATCATCTGGGGCATCTGTTCAAACAATTTACCGGCTTGTCGCTGTATCAGTATATTATGAAAAAACGTCTGACGGTCGCCCGCAATATGCTGACATTGGGCACGCCGGTCACAACCGCGTGCATTGAATGCGGTTTCAATGATTATTCCAACTTTTTAAAAGCTTTTAAACGGGAATTTGGATGTAATCCAAGCAATTTTATCAAAAGCAACCGATAAAATAATGCCTGAGACAGCACATGCTGCACTGTGCCTGCCACAGGCTTTTTTTCTGTCATATGGTGGAACGATATCATAAAAAAAGAACTTCCATTCCATCAGAATATCGGTTCTTCCTCTGTCACCAGACAAACACCCGCCGCATATACTGCAATCACTTTCCAACACAAGGGTGATGCTATGTTAGTTTCTATTCCCGCTATCCTGCTCTGCGGTGCAGCCTTCTGTATTCTCCGGGTTTCCTCTCCGGGCGGTTCTTTCCCCCGTCCGCTGAATGCGGAACAGGAAGCAGCCTGTATTCAGGCCATGCTGCAGGGAGATTCCCATGCACGTGAAATGCTCATTGAACACAATCTGCGGCTGGTGGCACATATTGTCAAAAAATATTATTCCTCCGCTGCGGATGCAGATGATCTGATTTCCATTGGAACCATCGGACTGATTAAAGGCGTTTCCACCTTTAAACCGGAAAAAAATGTTCGCCTGGCTACTTATATTTCCCGTTGTATTGAAAATGAAATCCTCATGTATTTCCGTTCCTGCCGAAAGCTGTCCAATGAAATTTCTTTGGATGAACCCATGGAGGATGGTGACGGCACGGCTCTTTCCCTGATGGATGTGCTCAGTGTCCATGACCATACGCTGGAACAAATTGACCTCAGCGACCAGAGTCAGCTGATTTTCCGTGCCATGCAGGTGCTGGAGCCCCGGGAAAAGGAAATCATCCGGCTGCGCTATGGTCTGAGCGGCAATCCGCCCCTGACCCAGCGTGAGGTAGCCAAACTGCACGGCATTTCCCGTTCCTATATTTCCCGCATTGAGAAAAAAGCTTTACTCAAGCTGCGTGCCGAATTAGAGCCCCAGCTGTAATTCCGGTTGCGTCCATATCAAAAATCTGCTAAACTCAAAAGAGTAAAATTTTGAACTACGCAGGAGATTGTATGAAGCATTATTTCTTTTTTGACCTGGACGGAACATTGACAGATTCCGCAGAAGGAATCATCAATTGTGTCAAACATGCATTGGATTTACAAACCTGGCCCTATCCTTCCCCGGAAGAACTGCGCCGGTTCATTGGTCCTCCGCTGATTGAAAGCTTCCAGCACATTGCCGGTATGAACGCACAGCAGGCAAAACAGGCTGTCCATGACTATCGTGAACGGTATTCCGTGGCAGGACTGTTTGAAAACCGTGTTTTTGAGGGTATTCCTGAACTTTTGAAGGATTTGAAACAGTCAGGCAGGCATTGTTATATGGTGACCAGCAAACCGGAGGAATATTCCATCCGCATTGCAGACCGGTTCGGCCTGACCCCTTATCTGGAGCAGATTTGCGGTGCCACACTGGACGGCAAAATGGATGCCAAAGAACAGATTGTCCGCATGGCACTGGAACGGGCAGGCAATCCTGATCCGTCCGATGTGGAAATGATCGGGGACCGGCTGCATGATGTGGTGGGCTCCCGCAAATATGGCATTGATTGTACCTATGTGCTGTATGGCTTTGGTACCCGTGCAGAAGCGGAGAAATATCAGGCTGCCCATATCGTGGAAACCGTGGAGGATTTACGCCAGCTGCTGTTCCGGCTGTAACAGAAAAAATAATGGCTCCCAGCCAGTCGGTCATAAAACCAACGGCTGAGAGCCATTTCTTTATGCTGTTATAACGATATAAACTGCATCTGTTCCACATCAAACAGTCCCCGGGGTGTGATGCGCAGGGATGGAATGACCGGCAAGGCCAGAAAGGACAGCAGAATCAATGGGGAAACACCTTCCGGTACACCCATTTCATGGGCCTTGGCAATCATGGCAGAAAGCTCTGTCTGGACGTTATCAAAGCCTGCGTCACTCATCAATCCCATAATCGGCAGCGGCACGGTATGCAGGATTTTCCCATTTGCCGCCAGTGTATAACCGCCGCCAATCTTTCGCAGGTGTTCTATAGCAAGCAGCATATCCCCATCATTGTCACCGATAACAGACAGATTATGGCTGTCATGTGCTACCGTGGACGCAATGGCGCCGCCGCGGATGCCAAATCCGGAAACCGCACCTACGCCCACCTTTCCGGTGTTGTGATGCCGTTCCACAACAGCAATTTTGCTGTATTCCCCATTGGGAACAAACAGACCGTTTTGCTGGGGCAGACAGACGGTATCATGTCCGGTGACAATTTCATTGGGAATGACCCGGATAACCGGGCTGGTGTCTCCCACCGGAACCTGCAGCTGCTCGGGCTGTACTGGCAGACAATGGACCGTCTGTCGCAATGGGCTGTCCATAGGAAGCTTTGGCTGTGCATGGAAGCCGGAAACATCCGCACCTCTGTGGAATACCCGGCTGACTGCCACGGTTTCCAGATCATCCAGCACGACAAAATCCGCCTGCATGCCCGGTGCGATGGCACCCAGCTGATGCTGTAAGCCATACTGCTGTGCTGTATGAATGGTTGCCATACGGATGGCATCCACCGGCTTCATGCCGCAGGCAATCGCCTTGCGGACACAATGGTCAATATGTCCCTCCGTATGGATATCCTCAATGTGCTTATCATCGGTACAGAAGGAAAAACCGCTGACATCCTGTCCGTTTTCCACAATGCCTTTGACAATCGGTTCCAGATTGCGTGCCGCACTGCCTTCCCGTACATGGATATGCATGCCCAGACGGCGTTTTTCCATCACTTCATCAAAGCTGGAGCATTCATGGTCATTTGTGATTCCCGCCAGCACATAGGCATTCAGTTCATTGCCGGACAGTCCCGGTGCATGTCCATCCTTCGGTCTGCCGTCAAACAATGCCAGTTTTTCCGCCATCATCGGCGCAGCAGACACAGTGCTGACGTAATCCATGACCTCGCCCAAGCCCAGTACCCGGGGATTATCCAGATATTTCTGCATTTCTTTTGCATCAAAGGTACAGCCATTGTCCTCAAAGGGCAGGGATGGCACACAGGACGGCATCATAACAAACACATTTGCCGGTACATTCGCTGTCTCATTCAAAATATAATCAATGCCATCCGCACCGCTGACGTTGGCTGCCTCATGGGGGTCAACAATATACGTGGTGGTACCGCATTTGACTGCCTGTTCCACCAGCTCAGAGGGTGTTACCATGGTGGATTCCAGATGGATATGCCCGTCAATAAAGCCCGGGCACAGGTATTTGCCGGTCAGATCAATTTCCTGTTCCCCCACATACGGGTCACCTACCCCCACAATCGTGCCGTTGGTAACAGCAACAGAGGTTTTTATGATCTCTCCGGTGAACACATTCACCACATTTCCCCCACGAAGCACCAGTTCCGCCGGGACATCTCCCCGTGCCGCAGCTGCCAGCGCTGAAAAATTCTGAAAATCCATTTCATTCTTCTCCTTTTATGTGTCCTTGTTCTCCAATACATAGCTTGCTGTATACAATGCGCCGGAAATCCCATGCAGAATGCCGGATACCAGATGCTTTTTCTCACGGGAGCCTACAAACTGTCCTATGCCTTTTCCTGCCAGAAAACCCAGCATGACAATGAGCAGCGGCTTATTATCCTTTCCCTTAAGCAAATTGTACATCGAAATGCCGATAAAAGATACCAGCATGCTCAGTTCTCCGAAAATCTCAGCAGTCAGCTCGATATCCTTCCCATCTTTATCCAGTAAAAGCCAGTTTTTACATTTTTTCATGCTGTATTCTCCTTTCATCCCAATACGCCGGTACGAATACAATCTATTTCAGATATTATGTATAGTTTATCACATTCCACTGTCTTTTCCCAGCATTTTATGCTATGATATGACTCAAGGATGTGATATTTGATGCTCAAACACTGTACTTTATGCCCACGAGACTGCGGCGTCGATCGAACCAGCGGGGAGCTGGGCTTCTGCGGGGCAGATGATACCATCCGCATTGGCCTTGCCTCTCTCCATAAATGGGAAGAGCCCTGTCTCTCCGGCACCAACGGGGCAGGTACGGTATTTTTCTGCCACTGCTCTCTGCGCTGTGTATTCTGCCAAAACCATGATATCTCCGGTCATGCTGCGGCTGAGGCGGGGATTGCCACCGACATTTCCGGTCTGGCAGATACATTTTTATCTCTTGAACAACAGGGTGCCCACAATATTGACCTTGTTACTCCCACGCAGTATGCATACCATCTTTCTCATGCCATTCCTCTTGCCCGGTCCCGGGGATTGTCCATTCCGATTATCTACAATTGCGGCGGATATGAGAGCGTGGAAACCCTGCGCATGCTGGATGGGATGATTGACATTTATCTGCCGGACTTTAAATATTTCAGTTCCTATTATGCACAACGATATTCCTCTGCGCCGGATTACTATGATGTGGCAGTGGAAGCCATAGAGGAAATGGTACGGCAGACTGACATCCCTGTGATGGATGCGGATGGCTTTCTGCGCAGCGGTACGATCATCCGGCATCTGATGCTGCCCGGACTCTCTGGTGACACGGCACAGGTACTTCGCTGCATTTCTTCCCATTGGGGCAGCAGGGTACTGGTCAGCCTGATGCGGCAGTTTACCCCCTGTACTGATCTTACCGGTTATCCGGAGCTGGAACGCCGTTTGACGGATGCGGAATATGAGGATGCCTGCTTCCTGATGGACATGCTGGGACTGGAGGGCTGGACACAGGACGCGGAATCCATCAGTGAAAGCTTTATTCCCCACTTTGACGGCAGCGGCGTATGCCATGACTGAGAGGATATCCTGCTTCCCTGCTGGAATGAGGCCGGACATTGGTGTCATCAAATGACGGAACGAGTGTTTCAATGGGTGTATCAATCGTTCATCCGGTGGAACCTGCCGGATACGACAAACTCCCTCAGTCGCCTCCGGCGACAGCTCCCTCCTCTGAGGGAGCCAATTCACTCTGCCCTTCCGGCACCTCCGGGAAAGGTAAGAAATCTGTGCGCCGCCAGCGCGGATGGAGGGAGTATAATCAAAAGAAAACAGCGAGACTGACAAACCCTTGGATTTGCAATCTCGCTGTTATTTTTATGTTATGTCAGATATCCTTCACCTTAGGTAAAGCAATCATGATAACTTAGAGCTGCGGGCCAGCTGCAACCAGTGCCTTGCCTGCCTCGTTGCCTTCGTACTTGGAGAAGTTCTTGATGAATCTGCCAGCCAGATCCTGAGCCTTGGTCTCCCACTCGGAAGCATCAGCATAGGTATCACGCGGATCCAGGATTGCCGGATCTACGCCCGGAAGCTGAGTCGGAACTTCAAAGTTGAAGTGCGGGATAGTCTTGGTCGGAGCATTCTTGATGTCGCCATTCAGGATAGCGTCGATGATGCCGCGGGTATCCTTGATGGAGATACGCTTGCCAGTGCCGTTCCAGCCGGTGTTAACCAGGTAAGCCTTCGCACCGCTCTTTTCCATCTTCTTAACCAGTTCTTCTGCATACTTGGTCGGATGCAGTTCCAGGAATGCCTGACCGAAGCAAGCGGAGAAGGTCGGAGTCGGCTCAGTGATGCCGCGCTCGGTACCAGCCAGCTTAGCAGTGAAGCCGGACAGGAAGTAGTACTGGGTCTGCTCCGGAGTCAGAATGGAAACCGGCGGCAGTACGCCGAATGCGTCAGCAGACAGGAAGATAACATTCTTTGCTGCCGGTGCAGAGGATACCGGGCGTACGATGTTTTCGATATGGTTGATCGGATAAGACACACGGGTGTTCTCGGTGACACTCTTGTCAGCGAAATCAATCTTGCCTTCTGCATCAACGGTTACGTTCTCCAGCAGAGCGTTGCGCTTGATTGCATTGTAGATATCCGGCTCGGATTCCTTATCCAGGTTGATAACCTTTGCATAGCAGCCGCCCTCGAAGTTGAATACGCCGTTGTCATCCCAGCCATGCTCGTCGTCGCCGATCAGCAGACGCTTCGGGTCAGTGGACAGGGTGGTCTTACCGGTGCCGGACAGACCGAAGAAGATAGCGGTGTTTTCGCCGTTCATGTCGGTGTTAGCAGAGCAGTGCATGGAAGCGATGCCCTTCAGCGGCAGGTAGTAGTTCATCATGGAGAACATACCCTTCTTCATCTCGCCGCCGTACCAGGTGTTGATGATAACCTGCTCACGGCTGGTGATGTTGAAGGATACACAGGTCTCAGAATTCAGACCCAGTTCCTGATAATTCTCAACCTTAGCCTTGGAAGCGTTGTAAACAACGAAGTCCGGAGTAAAGTCCTTCAGTTCTTCCTCAGACGGCTGGATGAACATGTTCTTTACGAAGTGTGCCTGCCAAGCTACCTCAACGATGAAGCGGATTGCCATGCGGGTATCCTTGTTTGCGCCGCAGAATGCATCTACAACAAACAGTCTCTTGTTGCACAGTTCCTTCACAGCGATGTCCTTGACAGTCTGCCAAACTTCCTCGCTCATCGGATGGTTGTCGTTCTTGTACTCGTCAGAAGTCCACCAAACAGTGTCCTTGGAGTTTTCATCCATAACGATGTACTTGTCCTTCGGGGAACGGCCGGTGTAGATACCAGTCATTACGTTTACAGCGTCCAGTTCGGTGTTCTGGCCAACTTCAAAGCCTTCCAGACCTTCCTTGGTCTCTTCTTCGAAGAGCATTTCGTAAGAAGGGTTGTAAACGATTTCGGTTGTACCGGTGATGCCATATTTGCTTAAATCAATTGCTGTCATCTTGCGTCTAACCTCATTTCTAATAATACAATTGGATTAAAATATCCTAGTGTTAATGTTATCCAACAGCCAAATAAAAGTCAATATTAAAAACATCCCAAATTCCACCAAAAACGACGAAAGAATCGGCAATTATCACAATCCATGTACTTTTTCTTTTCACAGAACTATAAATATGGTATACTATTGAAGTATACCCCTTTTCCGGCATGCCCCTGATATCCGCAAAATCGGATTTTCCACAGGATGTGGATGCTTTGACAGCGTTACACTATCAGCCGCTGGAACAACGGTATCTGGATGACCTTTATACCCTATGGTCCGATCCGGCTGTCATCCGTTATACCGGTATACCCCAGCCCTGTACATGGGAACAAGCCCGGCACAAGCTGCTCTGCCTGCAGCAATCGGATGGATTTGTCATCCTGCAGCAGCATACATTTGTTGGTATCATTGGCTGTCCTGCCATTGATCGTGAAACCGAACAGTTTGGATTGTTCTATCAGCTGAAACCGGATTTCTGGCATCAGGGCTATGCCACTGCCGCAGTGGGATGGATGCTGAATTTTATGAAAGAGAAATACTCCCATCCAATCCTTTATGCAGATGTCATCACGGCAAACACCGCCAGTGAAGCCATCCTGCGGCATTTTCATTTCATCTGCCAATCCCAATCGGAACCCATACATTATGCCGGAACACCGGCTGTGATCCGGCATTACAAGCTCCGGCTCAGGGAACAATAAAATGGAAACGGCTGTCCTGCCCGGACAGCCGTTTTTGTCATCATTCCATTGGAACACGGTCACGCAGGGCGGGAAACTGTTTGCGGAACCGCTGGGCTTCATTCAAATCCATCTCCAGCCGTAAGATTTCTTCATTCTCTCCTGCCTCTGCCAGCACGGTGCCATTGGGCGCCACAATCATACTGTGTCCCGCACCTATGCAGCCGTCTATGTCGCCGGTATGATTGCAGGCCAGCAGGAAGCTCTGGTTCTCCAGTGCACGCACCCGGCAGAACAGTCTCCAGTCCTCCAGCCGTTCCCTGGGCCAGGCGGCTGATACCACAAAGGCAGTGGCACCATGCTCCACCATATGCCGGAACTGCTCCGGGAAACGCAGGTCATAAC
>CAMBYS010000068.1 GCA_945872165.1 uncultured Clostridia bacterium
TCCAGCTCTGCCATTTTTTCCTTGGCTTCCATACCGGCCTGCATTTTCTGTGCCAGTTCTACTTCTTCTTCCGGGGACAACAGGTCAACCTTGCCGATCTCCTTCAGATACATACGTACCGGGTCATCAATCGCAAAGCCTTCTGCCAGAGACTCGGTATCCTCCAGCTCTTCCTTTGTGACTTCTTCCACGGCATCTTCAGAAAATTCCTCTTCGCCTTCTGTCGGAGCAGCCAGAACCTCGGCGCCTTCCAGCTCGATACCGGCCTTTTCCAGCTCCTCATACAGTCTATCCAGCTCATCCGACTCCATGTCGATGGATTCCAGCGCATCAGACATTTCCTTCAGCGTGAGCTTACCCTTTTTCTTGCCCTGTGCAAGAAGCTCCTTGATGGCAGTCTGCTTTTTTACATCCATGTCCTGTGTCATCTTTAAGCCTCCCAAATCAATGTGTCCTCTAATCAAATGTATCTCCATAAAGCAGCTATTTCTGCTGCTGTTATGCGTTTATTCTCCCGTGTCAAAGCCTTTGCTTTTCCGCTGCAGCTGTGCCTTGCGGAGCAAGGGATCTTCTCCGGGATCTGCCGGGTTTGCGGAAACATTCTGTTCCTGAATCACCCGGATATAGTCTTCCATGGCTTTGTGCCGTGTATCCGCTGGAATTTGTGTCTGTATCGCAGCTACCAGCAGTTCCAGCTCTGCCGGCTCCAGCATCGGCTCCATGGCAGCTACCGTAATATTCCGCCCGGTATTGTACAGTGCCGAGGCATATCCATACATTTTACCCAGCTCCGGTGAGGAAAAATCCTGAGGTTTCAGCTGTCTGCGCATGTCCTCCATCAGGGAAGCATCCGAAAACAGCAATGCCAGAATACCCTGCTCTGCCCGTGCGGATTTCATATTATCAAAATGTATCCCACGATCTTTGGGCTGTGCCGCCTGTATCGGTGCACGCACCTCCCGGTGCATCTGCTGTCTGGCTTTTTTGCCCTGACGGAGCTGTGCCCTGCGCACCTCCTGGGCAAATGCCTCCGGCGTGACACCTGCAAGCTTCGCGGTGGATGTGGTGTACACATCCCGTTCCACCTGTGTTTCCAGCGCGGCAATAATCTCTGCCGCCTCTTTCAGAAACAGAATCCGCTGATCATCCTCGGTGAAATCATATTTCTCCCGTACCGATTCGATGCGGTACCGGATATCATTATCCGATCGTTCAATCAGCTTATGGAACGCATCCGGTCCCTTGGTTTTGATAAATTCATCCGGGTCCTTTGCCCCGGGAATTTTCAAAATTTTCACCCGCAACCCGGCTTTTTTCAAAATATCAATGGCACGCTGGGAAGCAGTCTGTCCGGCAGTATCCGCATCATAGCACACAATCACGGTTTTGGTATACCGTGAAAGCAGCCGTGCCTGTTCCTCCGTCAAGGCAGTACCCAGGGAAGCCACTGCACTGTCAAAGCCCGCCTGATGCAGTGCAATGACATCCATATAGCCTTCTGCCAGCAGAAAATATTCCTTTTTTGTGCGTTTTGCCATATTCATGGCAAATAAATTGCGGCGTTTGTTAAATACCTGTGTCTCCGGCGAGTTGAGGTATTTGGGCTTGCTGTCATCCATCACACGCCCGCCAAAACCAATGACATCCCCTCGAATGTCAATAATCGGGAACATGACACGGTTACGGAACTTATCATAATATGTACCGTTTGGACTCCGTGCCAGCAGTCCGGCTTTTTCCAGAATCTCCTTACTGAAGCCCTTGGCTGTCATCGCATCCATCAGTGCGTGGAAGGAATCCGGCGCATAGCCCAGACCAAAGTTATTCATGGTCTTTTTGCTCAGCCGTCTGCCCTGGAAATATGCCAGTGCCTGTGCTCCTGCCGGGCTGTGCAGCTGGGCATAGAAAAACCGTGCCGCTTCCTTGAGTGCCTGTAAAATATGTTCCCGCCGATGCCGTTCTTCCGGATTCCCTTCGGTTTCCGGCACGGTCATGTTGTACTGCTTTGCCAGAAATCGAACTGCATCCTGAAATTCCAGCCCTTCGATGTTCATAATAAACCGGATCGGACCACCGCCTGCACCGCAGCCAAAGCAGTAAAAAATCTGTTTGTCCGGCGCAACCGAAAAGGATGCAGTTTTCTCGTTGTGGAACGGGCACAGGCCAAAATAATTGCTTCCGCTTTTTTTCAGCGCCACATAGCGGGAAACGATATCAACAATGTCACACCTTGCGTTTAATTCATCGAGGAATCGTTCATCAATCGCCATTCCATGCCGCCTTTCCACATTATTTGATGTCCCAGCTTCTGGGAATGAATAATTCCGTATATTTTTCGATGGCAAACCGGTCGGTCATGCCTGCGATATAATCGCAGACCACCCGCCGTTCTCCATCCTCCGGAATATGCTTATGATAAAATTCCGGCAGCTGTTCAATATGCTGCAGGAAATAGTCATACAGTGCGGTGAGCAGTCCATCCACCTTGTGTTCTTCCTGCCGGGAACAGCTGTCATAGACCTGTCGGAACAAATAGCTCCGCAGCTCCATCATGGCATCATGCACAGCGGCATCCATGCCGATTTCCTGTTCCCGTTCACCATGCCGTACCATATCGGCAACCATGGTATCAATCCGGTCGCCATGGGTGGCACCCAGCACCCGGACTGCTTCCTTTGGCAAATCCTCCGGCCCGATGATTCCCGCACGGACTGCATCATCAATATCATGGTTCACATAGGCAATGCGGTCCGCGAAATGGACAATGCGTCCCTCCGGTGTAGCGGCATGCTTCTGACCGGTATGACAGGCAATGCCGTCCCGCACTTCCTGTGTCAGGTTGAGTCCGGCACCATCCCGTTCCAGACAGTCTGCCACCCGCAGGCTCTGATCATTGTGCCGGAACCCGCCGATGGTTTTACACAACCGATCCAGTGTCCGTTCTCCGGCATGTCCGAAGGGTGTATGCCCCAGATCATGTCCCAGTGCAATGGCTTCGGTCAGATCCTCATTCAGCCGCAGGCTTCGGGCCACGGTGCGGGCAATCTGCGCCACCTCCAGCGTATGGGTCAGCCGGTCACGGTAATGATCCCCCTCCGGGGAAATAAATACCTGGGTTTTATGCCCCAGCCGCCGAAATGCCTTACAATGGACAATGCGGTCACGATCCCGCTGAAAGCAGGTTCTGCGTGGACATTCCGCCACCGGATTCTGTCTTCCCTGACTGTCTGCTGCAAGGGTTGCCCAGTCCGCCAGGGTCAGCCGTTCCAGCTGTTCCTGATCCTCCCGCATGGCATCCACCTCCTACTGACAGCAGCGAAAACTCCGTACATATGTAAATACCATGCCGCCTGCAAAAAATCCTCTTTTTTTGCGCAATCTTTTTTAAAAATTTTTCGACAGTACAGGTTTACCGAATCCGCCGTCCCATAAACCGGGTATCCATACATTCTACCTCCACACCTGCACTGGTGGCATCCTTGAGCGCCTGTTCCAGCAGGGCTTCCCCGCCCTCGGGCAGGGTGACGGTCAATGTGACATCCGCCGCATAATCGGTTTCCTCCACTACACAGTCGTGTTCCGGCAGAATATTCTGCACCACACCCAAAAGGGAATAGGGACAGGTAATCAGCAGCACCGAATACCGGCTCATCTGATTGATTCCTGCGGCTTCCAGCCCCAGCTGGGCGCTTTTGGTATAAGCCCGCACTAGTCCGCCGGTACCCAGCAGCACGCCGCCGAAATACCGTGTCACCACACAGCACACATTGGTAATATTCTCCCGGCGCAGCACATCCAGAATCGGCATGCCTGCCGTTCCCTGGGGCTCACCGTCATCGGAATAGCGCATATAATTGCCTTCCCGAATGATATAAGCATAGCAATGGTGCCGTGCATCACGATATTTTGCCTTGACCGACTGGATGGCTTCAATGGCAGCCTCCGGTGTTTCCACCGGGAAGATTTCCCCGATAAATTTGGATTTCCGATCCTCATAGCGTCCTTCGCCATAGGCTGCCGGAATCAGATAGCTGTCATGCATCCCCAGCCACCTCATATTGCCGGAGCTGTCCATACAGCTTGTCATCACATTCTATATCCAGAATGGTGCCGGTTTCCCCATATTCTGTGGAGAACACCGCAGCTTCCTTGTGGATCACATCCAGCAGGTAACCTTCCGCATAGGGAATGCACAGCCGGACTTTATGCTTACCCCGTCCCAGTGCCTGTTCCATGGCAGCTAGCAATGCGTCCATGCCTCTGCCCTGTTTGGCGGAAATAGCGACAACATTTTCTCCTCCGGGAATCAGGTCAGGATTCTCACACAAATCTGCCTTATTGCATACCAGCAGCTGGGGAATCTGTTCCGCTCCCAGCTGTCGGATGACCTTGTCCACGGTTTCCACCTGTTCCCGCCAGTCCTCCCGGGAAATATCTACCACATGCAGCAGCAGATCCGCATAGGACAGCTCTTCCAGAGTTGCTTTGAAAGCGGATACCAGATGATGGGGCAGCTTGCGGATAAAGCCAACGGTATCCGATAACAGTACCTCCTGGGTCTCCGAAATGCGCAGCTTGCGGGTGGTCGGGTCAAGAGTATCAAACAGCCGGTCATTGGCCTCAATCCCTGCATCAGTCAATGTATTGAGCAGCGTGGATTTTCCCGCATTGGTATAGCCCACAATGGCAACCAGGGGCAATTCTGCCTTTTTGCGCTGACGACGCTGGACAGCACGCACCTTACGTACCGATTCCAGATCCCGGCGCAGCCGGTCAATGCGGCTGCGGATATGGCGCCGGTCGGTTTCCAGCTTGGTTTCGCCCGGTCCGCGGGTACCAATGCCGCCGCCCAGACGGGACATGCTCTTACCCATACCGGTCAGCCGGGGCAGAATATACTGATACTGTGCCAGCTCCACCTGCAATTTACCTTCACCGGTACGGGCACGCTGGGCAAAAATATCCAGAATCAATGCACTGCGGTCCAGTACCGGTCTGCCGGTTGCTTCCTCCAGCACACGCATCTGGGAGGGGGAAAGCTCATTGTCAAATACAATCAGGGTCGCATCATTGTCCCGTGCCAGCTGTACCAGCTCCTGTGTCTTGCCTTCACCGATAAAGGTATGGGCATCCGGTGCATTTCTGGTCTGCAGCATTTTTGCCACACATTCGCCGCCGGCTGTTTCCAGCAGCGCTTCCAGCTCATCCAGCGTTTCCCAGCTGGCATCCTCCTCCGGGGTAAACACAGACGCATGCAGGCCTACCAGCACTGCACGATCCTCCTGTACCTCATCCATCATCCATTGTTCCACAGCATGTCCCTCCTTCCGGTCACGCAGAGATCAGTCCTGCTCCATAACGCTTTCCAGAGCTTCACAGCCCAGCAGAACCGTATCCAGACAGCGGGTATCCGGCTTTTTATATTTCATCATCAGATGCTTGCATTCGGTATCACCCAAAATGCGGTTGAATGCAGAAACCAGCTTCTGGCATGTCTGGCGCAGCTCCGGTGTCTCATGGGCACAGTTTTCAATCAGTTTGGAGCTGATGACACAAATGCCGCCGCACAGGGCACCGCATGCCTTGCCGCAGCCCATGCCGCCGCCAAAGCCGCCGCACATCCGGATGGCTTCCTCTGTCAGTCCCAGATGATACTCATCATTGGCTGCACGGACAATGGTTTCCGCACAATTATAATTCTGGTTATAGTATTCTTTCGCACGTTCCTTCAGCATATGCATCCCCTCCACAAATTGTAACCGTATGCAGGATTTCTTTTTTGAAATGTAAGAATGCCGCCTTTTCAGCAGAACGTGAAAACAGCGGCATTTTTGTTTCTTGTTTTTTGAGCTGCATGTCAGCCCGCACAAATTCACTTCCTGACCAATTACTTGTCCAGGTTGAATCTTCTCTTGAAGCGGTCAACACGTCCGCCGGTATCAACGAGCTTTTGTTTGCCGGTAAAGAACGGGTGGCACTTGGAGCAGATTTCTACAGAGATATTCTCCTTGGTGGAAGCGGTCTCATATACAGCACCACAAGCACAGCGAATGGTAGTCGGCTTGTAATTCGGATGGATTCCTTCCTTCATCTTCGTTTCACCTCTTTCCGCATAAGCCTTACAGTCATAGAGATATACTATCACAACACAAGGCCGAATGCAAGGATTTTTTTTATTTAGCGTCGTTTTATTAAAAAATTACGCCGAAATACGATACCAGCCGTATTTCCATTGAACAGTATATCACAAAACCGATGGTTTCCGCAAGGTTTTTCTGCTTCACATCAGCCAAATCGTCTTTCCGCAATGCAGGAAAAACAGTGCACATCCTCTAACCGGTTTGTGAAAGACGGTTTCCGCTGCCCGGCGGTAGGAATCCAGCTGTCCCCGGTACTGTTCTGCCCGCTGCTGTGCCCACTGTCCGGACACCCGGTCGGTTTTGAAATCCACCACAACCAGACCTTTTTCTGTTTCCAGCAGGCAGTCGATCACGCCCTGCAGCAGCACCTGTTCATCCGGGAAATCCGCTGCCTCCGTATAATATTCCCCTGCGGAGACCAGTATGGAAAATTTAAATTCCCGATGCACTTCTTTGGCAGCTTTCAGCTGCCGGTACAAATCAGAGGTGAAAAACGCGGCAATACGGTCCAGCCGGATGGCATCCGCCTGAGCATCACTCAGAATATGCCGTTCCCGCATGCGTTCCAGCTCCGCCTGTCTGCCCGATTCGGTTTCACACCGGTCATAATCACAGAACTGTAAGAATAAATGATGTGCCGTGCCGATTTCCGATGGCGTCAGCCCTCTGGCCTCCCGCTCAAAAAATGGCCGGCGCAGGCTGGTTTCCTGCCGGGGCTGCCGGGTATCCTCCTGCGCTTCCGCTGCCCGGAAGGATTCCGGAATGGCGGTAGCCGTCAGCTTGGAGGGCAGATCACGCAAAGCATCCCGGGCATAGGGCTTCAATACCGGCGCTTCCAGCCGTTCCGGCTGTTCCACATGCCCGTTTTCCCCTTTCAGCTCCTGATCCTCCGGACGCTGATAGGGAATGGCACGGATGGTAAAGCAGTCAGGTGCATTTACATTCAGCTCCGGCGGACGTTCACACAGCCTGCGCAGTTCGATGGCAGCCGGATGACGCAGCAGCGGTACCCCAAGCCACAGGGCATATTGATTGGCACCGGACAAGGCATAGGGCGGAATCGGGTCCAATGCCCCAATGGCAGCCCATTTTTCCAGTTGTTTTTCCATATCCTTCAAAGCTGCCACACAGATCAGCTTCTCCTTGGCACGGGTCAGGGCAACATATAGGACACGAAGTTCCTCACTGACCATTTCCCGCCGCAGAGCAGATGCCATGGCACGCCGATCCAGCCCGTCATATTGCAGTCCTCGCTCCCGATCCCGGCAGCGCATACTGATGCCCATTTGCTCATGTACCAATACTGCCTTGCTCAAATCCTGTTCATTAAACCGTTTGGTGCAGTTCGCCACAATGACGATGGGAAATTCCAATCCCTTGGATTTATGGATGGTCATGATGCGCACCATACCGCCGGCTTCCTCACTGTCCGCCGCTGTCATGCCGCTGCCGGATTCCCGCAGTTCCCGCAGATACCGCACAAATGCAAACAATCCCCGGCTGCCGCCCCGTTCAAAGCTGCCTGCCAATTCGATCAGTGCGGTAATATGATGCTGTCGGGCACGGCCATTGGGCATGGCACCGAAAATGCCCATGGCACCGGTGATGTCCACAATATGCCACAGCAGCTGCCGTACCGGCAGGTCAACCGCCAACAGGCGCAGCTCATTGAGGCGGTTCAGAAATTCCGCCGCCTTGGGCAGCTGTTCCGCCGCCGCTTTAAGCGCACAGTAATAATCATTCTCCCGGTCATACAGTCGGATTTCCGCCAGTTCCTCCTCGTCAAAGCCGCCGATGGGGGAATTCATTGCCGCCAGCAGGGGCACATCCTGCCGTGGATTGTCCACCATTTCCAGCCAGGAAACCAGCGTCAGAATTTCCGGGGTCTGTAACATATCATCCGGTGTATCTGCCCCTGCCGGAATCCCCAACGCCATCAGCTCCCGTTGGAATACGGCTGCCTTGTTTTTCACCGAACGCAGCAGGATGACAAAATCCTCCGGACGGCAGGGACGCAGCTGTCCAGTCTGCTTATCTGTCACCCGGAAGCCTGCATCCAGCATGGAGCGAATCCTTCCTGCACAATAAGCTGCCTCCTGCCGGATGGATTCCGGTGCGTCCTCATCCTCAGATTTGGTTTCCAGCACACAAAATTCCGTGCGGTAATCCTCCTGTCCTTCCGGGAAGGATGCCCCCACATGCAGGGCTTCCCGATCAGTATATTCCAGATCCCCCAGCCGCTGGCTCATCAGTGCCTGAAACAGATAATTGACACTGTCCAGCACCTCCGGACGGGAGCGGAAATTTTTAGACAGCACTACCCGGCGCGGCATGTCATCCATCACACGCTCTGCATCGGTATAGCTCTGATATTTTTGCAAAAAAATGCCGGGATTGGCCAGACGGAACCGGTAAATGCTCTGCTTCACATCGCCAACCATAAAGATATTCTTTTCTTCATCGCTGACCGCCCGAAAAATGGCATCCTGTACCGCATTGGTGTCCTGATATTCGTCCACCATGATTTCGGAAAAATGCATGCTCTTTGCCAGCGGTGTGGGCTGATCCTCCGCATCGGTCAGCAGCTCCACGGCGAAATGCTCCAGATCGTTAAAATCCACCACACCCCGCCGCTGTTTTTCCGCCTGATAGGCATCCATAAATGCCTGTACGGTCTCACACAATGCCTGAATCGCCGGAGCCATCAGCAGCATATCCGCCCGTACTTCCGCTTCGCTGAGGCACAGCACCTTGTCTGCCAGCTCATCCCCAATCTCTTTCCATACGGCACGGCTGTTCTGCAGCCGCTTGAGAAATGCCTTGTCCTCATAGCCCCGGGGACTGGTCAGGCGTTTGCGCTGGGTGCGCAGGGCAAGACATTGCCGTACTGCCTCATCCCAGTCACCATCCTCTACCAGTGCCAGCAGATTCTGTGCCTGCCGCAAATCATCTAAAAAGACCGGTTCATATTTTTCCTGTACTGCATCTGCTCCCTGCATTTCTTCCAATGCATCCTGCAGGGCAGCAATGCCATAACGGATGCGATCCTTTGCCGTATCCAACAGTTCCCTGCCCCAGTCGGTATCCGCCAGCCGGTCAAAGGGGCGGACAAACTGCTGCTGATAAGCTTCCAGCACTTTTTTCGGCTTGGGCGATGCCTGTAATTTGTCAAAGGTTTCCAGAACCACGGTTTCCAGCTGTCGGTCATCCCGTCCGCCGCTGACCGCATCCACCAGCGCCGCAAAATGCTCCTGTTCTCTGGCATACTGGGCTTCCAGTACCTCCTCCAGCACCTCTGCCCGCATGGCTTTCTGTTCACTTTCCTCCGCCGTGCGGAAATCCGGCGGCAAGCCCAGCTCATGGAAATGCTCCTTCAACAACCCCATGCAAAAAGCATGTACCGTGGTAATTTTCGCCCGGTGCACCAGCATCAGCTGTCTGCGCAGGCGTGTGTTTTGAGGCTGCTGTGCTGCCAGCGCCGTGAGTGCATCCGCGATTTTTCCACGCATTTCACTGGCTGCTGCCTTGGTAAAGGTTACAATCAAAAAGGAGTCAATGTCACAGGGATTCTGCGGGTCTGTCACCCGTTCCAGCACACGCTGTACCAGTACGGCGGTCTTGCCGGAACCGGCTGCCGCGGAAACCAGCAGGGTACCGCCCCGATTATCAATCGCTGCCTGCTGTTCTTCTGTCCAGTTAACGCCCATGTGCTTCTCCTCCTTCCAGTTCCGCGTCAATGCTCTGCCAGAATTCTTCCGGCTTGATTTTTGCAATGTTATGGGGCTTATCGCCTAACGTCGGGTCAAACCGGCATACCGCCCGGTATGGGCACCAGGTACAGGCATCCTCCATAGGACCCCGGCGCACCGGTTTGGCTTCCATACTGCCGTTCAGCAGTTCCTTTCCCATCTCCTGCAATATGTTGCGGATATGGGCACTGAGCTTGCCCATCTGTTCCAGACTGGCAAGACTGGACCGGCTTGCCTTGCTGGGTTCTCCGGTTTTGGCCAGGAATCCGATGGGCAGATAGGTGCCTTCTTTTGTAATGTCATGTTCCATGGCATCAATGACTGCCCGCTCATCCAGCAGCAGACCGGAACGCCGCAGCTGTTTTTTGCGCAGCTGATTCAGTTCTTCTTCATCGGTATCCCGTTTTGCGCTGACAATGGCGTCATGTGCCGGCACATACAAGGCACCTGCCGGGACAATGCGGTCAATTTCTTCCGCCAGCAGACTGCGGTAATGCGCCAATCCCTGTTTTTCAATGGCAAAC
>CAMBYS010000069.1 GCA_945872165.1 uncultured Clostridia bacterium
GTGACTGAGGGAGTAGCAGTTCTTTTTCTTTTTCATACAAAGGTTTCGGTTGATACGGCAGAGTTGCTCTTTCAACTCCCTCCGTCTTCGCCTGCGGCGAATCCACCTCCCTCCAAGAGGGAGGCTTTGTCGGAATGATTTCATTGCGATCTCGAACAATAAAACGGACGGTTCCATCCAGACATCATATCCCGACGAGATAATTTGAAAGTTGTCTGCTAAAATATAAAAGGAAGTTTTTGTGCCGGATTATAGGGAAATTGTGCATAATCCGGTTTCTTTTTGCGGAAGAAATACAACATTTTTTCGGGAATCCCCCTGTCTCTTCGACTGTTTTTTTGTATCTGCTTCATTATACTGATAGCAAGAAACAGGAGGCGCGGATACATATGCTCGAACGGAACAAAACAAGGCAGAAAACAGCCGGCAGTGTGCGCACACGCCGGACAGGTATGCCCTTTTTATATTTTATTGCAGCAGGAATTTTATCCTGTGCACAGATTACCGGTGTAGGCTCACCCTTTGGCGTGGCTTTTGCGGCGGCAGCCTGCCGTACCGGATATGGCTTTGGCGCAGTATTGGGAACCTTTGCCGGATATCTGTTGTCCCATCCCGGGGCAGAAGGGGTACAATATGCCGGTGCAGCACTGATTGTGCTGGCAGCATCCACGGTATTTTCCGGCACCGGCATTACCACCGGGCGCTGGTTTTATCCCGTGGGGGCAGCAGTCTCTGTTGCGGCAACCAGCTGTATTTTTGTGTTTGCAGATGGATGGGAATGGCAGAAAGCAGTATTGTTTGTGTGCCAGTTGATTCTTGCCGGCGGAGCGGCATATTTTTATGAAGCTGCAATAGATACGGTACGGGGAAGACCACAGAAAATCCGGTTTGGCGGCATTATGGTGCTGTGTGCCACGGTGCTGATGGCTGCGTATCCTTTACAGGTTATTGATCTGATCTGTCCGGCACGGATTGCCGCGTTGCTCATTGTCATGGGAACCGGATATATGGGAGGATTTTCCTATGGCGCAGCCTGCGGTGTAGGTATTGGCATTGCCATGGATGCGGCAGGCGGTATGGGCTTATATTATGCCGGTATTTATGCAATCACCGGTATGATTGCGGGCTTTTTTACCCGCTCGGGACGGGTGGCTTATGCAACAGCCTTTGTCGTCACCCATGCGGCAGTGAATCTTCTGGGGGGACAGGAGGTATATCTGTCCGGCATGTATGAATGCTTTGTGGCATCGGTTTGCTTTGTGCTGGTTTCCGACCGCATGTGGCGGGCAATACAGGACAAGCTGCTGCCGCCCAATCCGGAACCCACAGATTATGCGGCAAGGGTCAGCCGTCTGGCAAACCGGTATGCATCTACCGCGGCAGATGCCTTTTCTGAAATGTATCAGGCACTGGCAGGCGGCGGCAGCCATCATAAAGAGGACAATGATCTGGGAGCGGTTTTTGACCGGACAGCAGACCGGGTTTGCCGTCGATGCAGTGCCCGGGAAGCCTGTTGGGAACGGGACAAGCTGGCAACGCTGCGCACATTGGATACGATTTCCGGACCGCTGCTGCGCAATGGACATGTATCCACCAGCGATTTTCCGGGACATTTTGCCGCCCAATGCCTGCGGTTTTCTGATTTTGTCCTTGCACTCAATGAGGGAATGGATGCTTTATCCCAACGCAGGCAGGCCCAGCGGAAAAATGAGGATGGACGCAAGCTGATTGCCCAGCAGTATGCCGGTGTTACCGGGATATTAAAGCAGGTTGGAGAGAGTATGCGTACCGGACCGGAGGCATTGCCCACCAAGGAACGGGAGCTGCGGACCTATGCGGAGGCATTTGGACGGGTACGCACAGCCGCAGCATGGAAGGATCGGCGTGGACGGCTGCATTTTGAGCTTTCCGGTGAATGTGTCCCACGGATTGTCCGCAATAAGGAAGGCTTTTTGTCCGGATTAAGTGCCCTGATGGGAGTAAAACTGACCGGTCCGGAGTCCATACATGGACCGGGAGGCAGCAGTCTGCTGTTCCGTGAACAGGAGCCATATACCATTACAGTGGGCATTGGTACACGGACACGGGAAGGCCAGCAGGTATCCGGCGACTGTATCCGGTACTTTACCACAGAGGAGGGCATTGCATGCGTTGTATTGTCAGACGGTATGGGTTCCGGCGAACAGGCACGGGAGGAATCCGAAAGTACCGTGCGCATGGCAGAACGGTTCCTGCGTGCCGGTATATCGGCAGCCGATTGTGTGCGCACGATTGGGCCTGCCCTCAAGCTGCGGACACAGGGGAAAAAATTTGTCACGCTGGATATCGGCACCATCGACCTGTTCAACGGCACGGCAGAATCCGTCAAGTGCGGTGCAGCGCCCAGCTTTGTACGGGCTGTGGACGGAGACGGCACCGTGCGTGTCCGGCGTATCCGGTCATCCACATTGCCTGCCGGGCTGGAGGAATCCGGCGAAATGGATGTGACCCAGTTCCATATGGGGGATGGAGACGCATTGCTGCTGCTCAGTGACGGCATTGTGGATGCAGACGGCGAAAATGCCGGCTGGGTAGAGGAACTGATGGCAGGCAGCATACATTTAAGTGCCCGGGAACTGGCAGCGAGAATCGTGCTGGAGGGTTCTGCCAGAGGTGCACCGGATGATATGAGTGCGGCAGTGGTATATCTGACCAAACGGGGGGCATAAGGGGAAGGATAGGAGGAAACGGGTGTGCTGCGGCGCATCCGTTTTTTTCTGTGAATAGAATGTAAAATCAAAACATCCCGCTTGCATCTGCCGGAAAAAAACGCTATGATGATGCTAAGAGGAAATCAGAGAAACACGGAGAACCCAGATGCAGTATATACAGATGTATCCTTTATTTGAACTGAGTGCAGAGGTTAAGGCGGAGTTGTATCCGATCCTGCTGTTCTTCGGTATGTTTTTTGTTGTATTTGGCTTTGGTGGTATGCTGATCCGGCGTCTGCCCCGCAAACCAGGCTCCATGCTGGATGAAATCCTGCATGAGGACTGGGAGCAGGAGGACGACTGGGATTATGAAAACCGCTGTCCGAAGGAAAACTCAATTGGTAAAGACGGAAATCCGGCCGGTCAGCCTCAAGCTGCGGCAGAGCTGTCGGAACCGGAAAAGAATACCCATGCCGCAGAGGAATCGAATCGAAAGTGAGGGATTGCCGCGTGGAATTGGCCGCTGTCTTGGGACTGCTGTCCCGATATGGTGTATTGATTCTGTTGGTTATCACATGTCTGGAGGCAATGAACTGTCCGGGAATGCCGGCAGGGGTTGTTCTGCCTGCGGCAGGCGTTTATGCCGCGAATGGTCAAATCTCTGTTTTCCTCGCTGTTTTGCTGACCATTATCGGTGGCATGACCGGTACGGTCGTGTTGTATCTGATTGGACGGGCTGGCGGGCACGCACTGCTGGACTGGCTCAATCGCCACAGTAAGACGTTTCGCAGGGCAAGTGACCGCTGTGAGACGTTTCTGCAGAAGAACAGCTTTCAGAAGGTGTTTCTGGGACGGATTATCCCGGTGGTGCGCACGATTCTGCCGCTGCCGGCGGGAGCTTACCGGGTATCTCCGGTGTCGTTCCTGATGGCAAGTGTGCTGGGAATTACCTGCTACAATGCGGTATGTGTTGGAGCAGGCTATCTGCTGGGGTATTTATTTGTATGACTCCGGATGAAAACAAACGGAATACAGAACGGGCCTCCCGGATTTTCCGGGAGGCTTTTTATACGGTGGAATCCGGGCACTTGCCAAACAAAACAAAGGATGCTACACTTATAATTAATATGTTTGAAAACAGGAGAGGTCATATGTCAGGCTTTCAGATTGGAAATGTAACAATAAATGGACGGTTTATCATGGCACCTATGGCAGGGGTCACAGACCGGGCGTTCCGGCAGATCTGCCGGGAATGCGGCGCTGCCATGACGGTGAGCGAAATGATTTCCACCCAGGCCCTGCTGTTTCAGGATAAAAAAACACGGGAGCTGCTGTCACTGGCACCCAATGAAGTGCCGGGCTGGATTCAGATTTTCGGCAGCAATCCGGCGTATATGGCAGATGGGGCACGAAAGGCACTGGCTATTTCCGGTGCGGCGCTGGTGGACATCAATATGGGTTGTCCTGCACCTAAAATTGTCAAGGGCGGTGACGGCAGTGCCCTGATGACCAAACCGAAGCTGGCGGAGGAAATCATCCGTGCCGTTGTGGCGGCGGTGGATGTGCCGGTGACGGTGAAATTCCGCAAGGGCTGGGATGAGGAGCATCAGAATTATCTGGACTTTGCGAAAATGGCAGAGGATGCCGGTGCGGCAGCCATCACGCTGCATGGACGCACCCGTACCCAGATGTATGCAGGCAAGGCGGACTGGGAAGCCATTGCACGGGTCAAACAGGCGGTATCCATCCCGGTGATTGCCAACGGCGATGTGGACAGCCCGGAGAAGGCAATGGAGCTGCTGCGGGAAACCGGTGCGGATGCAGTGATGATCGGTCGGGGTGCCCTGGGCAATCCATGGCTGTTCACTCAGTGCAATGCCATGGAAAACGGACAGGAAATCCCGCCTCTGCCGCCGCTGTCTCAGCGCATGGAAACCGTGCGCCGGCAGATTACTTTGGCAGCAGAGCACAAGGGAGAACATATTGCCATGCTGCAGGCCCGCAAGCACTTCGCATGGTATTTAAAGGGTGTCCGGGGCACCAAAAAGCTGAAGGCATGTGTTTCGGAGCTGAATTCCTTTGCTGAGCTGGATCGCCTGCTGGAACAGGCGGCCAAACTGGAGGGCTGAGCATGATTGACGAAAACAGTATTGTAAACCGCATTCTCAGCGGCGATACGTCGGCGGTGGAGCGTCTGGTGGATCTGTATGAATCCAGGGTATATCAGTATGCCCTGCGGTATCTGGGACAGGAAAATGAGGCGGAACAGGCTGTCATAGAGATTTTTCGGCAGATTTTCCGCAAGCTGGGCGCCAAAACCGATTCTCAGATGTATATCTGGGTGTTCCGCATCACAGCAAATGTCTGTGCGGATATCCAGCGGCATAAGCGGGGCAATAAGAGTACCATGGCAGTGTTCCGCCTGCGGGAAGTGAAAAAGGGCGGAACAGATGAGAAAAAGGAGCTGGATGAGGCAATTCAGGCCCAGCTGCTGCGTCTGACCCGGCAGCAGCGGGAAGTCATCCTGCTGCGGGACCTGTGCGGACTGGATGATATGGCAGCCGGACAGGTTCTTGGCATGGATGAGGATGGCATCCGCAAGAGATTGTCCCGTGCCCGGAAAAACCTGCGGGATCTGCTGCTGCGGCAGGGAGCACTGACCCAGACAAAGGAAAAAGCCAAGGACAATCAGAATTGTCAGGATTTCCGTGAGCTGTGCAGCCAGTATGTGGATGAATGCATCACGGAAGAGGACAAGGCTGCCCTGCTGGATCACATTCAGATATGCCCCCAGTGTGCGGCATATCTGAATGACCTGACTCTGATCGGACGTTCCCTTTCCCATATGGAGGAAGGAGAGGCACCGGAATGTTTGCGGGAAAAGCTGATTGAAAATGCGAAACGCCAGTCCCAGGAAATTAAAAACAGCCGCCGGCGTGGTACCTGGATTCCAACCCTGATTCTGGTTGCGGTGGCAGCCGTATTTACGGTGCTCAACTGCACCGGCATATTGGGCGGATTATATGTCAATTCCATAGCAGATCTGGAGGAATCGGATATCTCTGCAGTGGAACGGCAGGGCGATCAGGCTGCCCTGCTGGAGAATATCACGATTCCGGATGCCGTGACATCCAACAGCTATGCGTTTGTCATTGCGGCGGAGGGTGAGTCTACCTTGCCGGAGCTGTCTGCTTCCGCCGCCCTTCTGGCAGCGGATGACAGCAGCCAGGTGGAGTATTATGCGGTGGACAATGACTTCAGCCTGGTACAGAAGCTGACAGAAGGCATGGAATCCCTGGGATATGATCTGGAATCGGTGAACAACAACCAGCTGATTATCGTCTCCAGCTCCGGCCAGGGCCTGTTTGTGGTAATCCATAAGGAGCAATAAACCTGCGTGCACGGGGTTATTGTGCTGAAACCACAAAAAAGACCGGAAAAAACCCGAAAAAATCTGCAATAATTGGCGGATAATTGCTTGACTTTGGGGAGAAAATGCTTTATGATAAATGAGCACCTGAGATCAGGTGAGCGATGATGCCGGAGATTGCTGCTTAGGCAGGTAACTTCGGCGGAGTAAGTCCGACAATCGGGCGGTTGAGACAACTGCTAACTACCACCGGTATGTTCCAGTGTAAGATCGGGACGGTCAGTGCGTGCGCTGACAAGCCGACAGCCGGAACCAATGCGGTGCAACATCCAGAAGCCGGATCGCTGAACAATACTATCGTTTTGCCCGGTTTTTCTTATGCCCTGACGTGATACACACGGATGGGTTGCAGTATCTCTCCGAACGCGAGGACGCATTGTTATAATGTAGTGTTCGAGGAGGAAAACACACAATGGCTAACGCAGAGAAAATCAGAATCAGACTGAAAGCTTACGATCATTCGCTGATCGATCAGGCATCCGAGAAGATCGTGGAAGCTGCAAAGCGCACCGGCGCTAAGGTTTCCGGTCCGATCCCGCTGCCGACCGAGCGCGAAATCGTTACCATTCTTCGTGCGGTGCACAAGTACAAGTACAGCCGTGAGCAGTTCGAGCGCCGTACCCACAAGAGACTGATCGACATCGCTAACGCAGGCAAGAACACGGTTGAGACCCTGATGACCCTGGATCTGCCGGCTGGCGTAGAGATTGAGATTAAGCTTTAATTAGCCTGGGCCGCAACAGTGCGGCAAGGTCAAGTTGGTGGGCGGAAACCGCGCATCAACCAATAACCTACAAGGAGGAAACAAAAATGCAAAAGGCAATCATCGGCAAGAAAATTGGCATGACCCAGATTTTCGACGCTGACGGCAAGGTAATCCCGGTTACCGTAATCGAAGCTGGCCCCTGCTCTGTCACCCAGATCAAGACAGAGGAAAAGGAAGGCTACAATGCAGTACAGCTCGGTTTTGCCGACGTGGAAGAGCGCAAGCTCAACAAGCCGGAGCTCGGCCATCTGAAGAAGGCTGGCGAGGCAGTAAAGAAGTACCTGAAGGAATTCCGTCTTGACGACATGTCGTCCTACAACCTGGGCGATGTACTCAAGGCTGACGTATTCGCCGAAGGCGACAGCGTAGACATCACCGGCATCAGCAAGGGCAAGGGCTACGCAGGCGTCATCAAGCGCTTTGGCGCACATCGTTCCCCGATGAGCCATGGTGCTGGCCCGATGCACAGACATCAGGGTTCCATGGGTTCCTGTTCTGATCCGTCCCGTGTATTCAAGGGCAAGATGATGCCGGGTCACATGGGCAATGTACAGGTAACCGTACAGAATCTGGACGTTGTAAAGGTAGATCCTGAGATGAATATGATCGCAGTTCGCGGCGCCGTTCCGGGCCCGAAGGGCGGCATCGTATTCCTCAAGAACACCGTTAAGAACGCCTGAGGAAAGGGAAAGGAGGATACATCATGCCTATCGCATCCGTATTTGATATGACCGGCGCTAAGACCGGTGAGATGGAGCTGAATGCTGCCGTATTCGGTGTTGAGCCGAACGAAGTAGTACTTCACGCTGCTGTCAAGAATTATCTCGCAAACCAGAGACAGGGCACTCAGTCCACCCTGACCCGTACCGAGGTTCGCGGCGGCGGCATCAAGCCGTGGCGCCAGAAGGGCACCGGCCGTGCCCGCCAGGGTTCCATCCGCGCTCCGCAGTGGACTCACGGTGGTATTGCTCTGGGCCCGAAGCCGAGATCCTACAACTACTCGCTGAACAAGAAGACCCGTCGTCTGGCTCTGATCTCCGCACTGTCCGCAAAGGCAGCTGCAGGCGAAATCATTGTTGTTGACGGTCTGGATATGGGCGAGATCAAGACCAAGACGTTCGCAGCATTCCTGAAGAACGTAGAATCCACCGGTAAGAGCCTGGTCGTTACACCGGAGGTTCGCAAGAACGTCGTGAAGTCCGCAGCAAACATCCCGGGCGTACGTACTACCCCGGTTTCCACGCTGAACGTATACGACATCCTGAACGCTGACAAGTTCATCATTGACAAGGCAGCGGTTGCAAAGCTCGAGGAGGTGTACGCATAATGAAGTCGGCTTACGATATCATTAGAAAGCCTGTCATCACCGAACGTTCCATGTCCGGTATCGGCGAAAACAAGTACGTTTTTGAAGTACAGGCAGACGCAAACAAGGTTGAGATCAAGAAGGCAATCGAGGAAATCTTCGGTGTCAAGGTCGCTTCCGTCAACACCATCAAGCTTCCGGGCAAGTGGAAGAGAATGGGCGTTCACACCGGCAAGACTCCGGCTAAGAAAAAGGCAGTTGTCACTCTGACCGCTGACTCCAAGCCGATCGAGATCTTCGAGGGTATGCTCTAATTCCCCACCAGCGGGAAACCGAAACCGTGCCTGCGGGCACACGTTTGAAATCATCTAAAGGAGTTGAAAAACATGCCGATAAAGACCTATACTGCGTCGACCCCGTCTCGCCGCAACATGACCGTAGTAGACTACAGCGGTCTTTCCAAGGTCAAGCCGGAGAAGAGCCTTCTGGTTCCGAAGAAAAAGCATTCCGGCCGTAACAGCTATGGCAGAATCACCGTACGCCACCAGGGCGGCGGCAACAAGCAGAAGTACAGAATCATTGACTTCAAGCGCGACAAGATGGATATGAACGCTACCGTTCTGACCATTGAATACGATCCGAACCGTTCCGCAAACATTGCGCTGGTTCAGTACGAAGACGGCGAGAAGAGATACATCATCGCTCCCCAGGGCCTCTCTGTTGGTGATGTCATTGTTTCTTCCGCAAGCGCAGACATCAAGCCGGGCAACGCCCTGCCGATCGAGAACATCCCGGTAGGTACCGTAATCCACAACATCGAGCTGTACCCGGGCAAGGGCGCTCAGCTGGTTCGTTCCGCTGGCGGCGCAGCTCAGCTGATGGCAAAGGAAAACGGCGTAGCACAGGTTCGTCTGCCCTCCGGCGAGTACCGTTATATCCGCCTGAACTGCAAGGCAACCATCGGTGCCGTAGGCAATCAGGACTACAGCAACCGCAAGATTGGTAAGGCTGGCAAGACCCGTCATCTGGGTATCCGCCCGACCGTTCGTGGTTCTGTAATGAACCCGTGTGACCATCCGCACGGCGGCGGCGAGGGCAAGAGCCCTGTCGGACGTCCGGGACCGGTTACCCCGTGGGGCAAGCCGGCACTGGGTTACAAGACCAGAAAGAAGAAGAACCGCACTGACAAGCAGATTGTCAGAAGACGCAACGGTAAGTAAGGGAGGACATGAAATATGGGCAGAAGCATTAAGAAGGGCCCTTTTGTGGCTCCTGAACTGTATAAGAGAGTCGTAGCTCTCAACGAGGCCGGCGAAAAGAAGGTTCTGAAGACCTGGTCCCGTGCATCGACAATTTTCCCGGAATTCGTTGGTCACACGATTGCTGTGCATGACGGACGCAAGCACGTTCCGGTATATATCACCGAGGACATGGTTGGTCATAAGCTGGGCGAGTTTGTCCCGACCCGCACGTACAAGGGTCATGCCGGCAGCAAGACCTCCAATAACGGCAAGTAAGGCTGAAGGAGGATAATTAGAAAAATGGAAGCAAGAGCAATTTTGAGAAATGTTCGCATCGCTCCGCGCAAGGTAAAGGTTGTATGTGACCTGATCCGCGGCAAGAGCGCAGCAGAAGCAAATGCGATCATGATGAATACTCCCAAGGCTGCATCCGAAATCTTAGTCAAGCTCTTAAAGAGTGCTGTAGCTAACGCAGAGAACAACCACAACATGGATCCGGAAAAGCTCTACGTTGCTGAAGTATCCGTTTCTCCTGGACCGATCATGAAGCGCATCCGTCCGATGGATCACGGCCGCGCATTCCGCATCCTGAAGAGAACATCTCACATCACTCTGGTACTCAAAGAGAAGGAATAAGGAGGAGGTAGACTATGGGTCAGAAAGTTAATCCGCACGGTCTTCGTGTCGGCGTAATTAAAGATTGGGATTCCCGTTGGTTTGCCAAGGACAACGAGTTCGGCGACCTCCTCGTGGAAGACTACAACATTCGTAAGTATCTGAAGAAGACCCTGCAGGCTGCAGGCGTTCCGACCATCGAGATCGAGCGCAGCAACGGCAGAGTAAAGATCTTCAT
>CAMBYS010000070.1 GCA_945872165.1 uncultured Clostridia bacterium
GTAAAAAAGGGCAGTTACCATGATTCGGTTGTACTGATGCTGCTGACAAACCACATCTCTACCATCGAGGGCGTGAAGAAGGTTTCCATTATGATGGCAACACCGGCCAACAAGGACATCTTCAAGCAGAGCGGTCTGGATACGGAAGAGCTGATGGCTTCCACGGCAAATGACATGGTAATCGTTGCGGATATCGACGATGAGAGCATGATGGATACCATCCTGCAGGAGACCGATGCCTTCTTCCAGAAGCAGAATTCCGCGGCAGCAGGCAAGAAGGGCAAGGAAAGCGTTAAGTCCTGGGACAAGGCGCTGCGGGAGCTGCCGGATGCCAATTTGGCTGTTATCTCGATTCCGGGTGCTTATGCGGCACTGGAAGCTGATCGTGCCCTGGATCTGGGCATGAATGTGTTTATGTTCAGTGACAACGTCACCATCGAGGATGAGAAGGCACTGAAGGAAAAGGCACATGCCAAGGGTCTGTCGGTGATGGGTCCGGACTGCGGTACCGGCATCATCCAGAGTGTACCGATTGCCTTTACCAACAAGGTTAACCCGGGCTCCATCGGCATCATCGGTGCATCCGGCACCGGCATTCAGGAGCTGACCACCATCATTGACCGTCTGGGCGAAGGCGTGACCAATGCCATCGGTATTGGTGGACGTGACCTGAACGCAAAAATCGGCGGCATCACCATGATGGACATGATCGACGCCATGGAAAGCGATGACAGCGTCAAGGTGCTCATTGTCATCTCCAAGCCGCCGGCACAGGAGGTTCGCCAGAAGATTTCCGACCGCCTGAGCATCTGTAAGAAGCCGGTTGTTACCCTGTTTGTAGGCGAGAAGCCGGAATATCATGAAGAGAACTTCTATCATACCTATACACTGGATGAGGCTGCTCGTCTGGCAGTCAGCCTGGTACGTGGGGAAACCGTACCGGAAGCTACGGTGGACATTGACGAATCCGAATTCTTCAAAAAGGAAGAAAACAAGACCATTAAGGCATATTATTCCGGCGGCACGCTGGCAAATGAAGCTGCCATGCTGATTAAGGATGCCATGGATGTAAAGGTTCCACCGGAGGATATCGAAGGCTACATGCTGCAGCTGGACGGCAACATTGTTGTTGATCTGGGCGATGACGCCTATACCCAGGGCAAGCCCCATCCGATGATCGACCCGGCAAAGCGCATTGAGTGCATGCAGGAAGCTGTGGATGATCCGTCTACCGGTGTCATCCTGCTGGATATCATGCTGGGCTATGGCTCCCATGCCGACATGGCAGGCGCATTGCTGCCCACCATTAAGGAGCTGCAGGCAAAGGCAGCTGCCGCAAACCGTAAGGTATTCTTTGTGGCAACCGTTTGCGGTACCCGCCGCGACTATCAGGGCTATGACGAGGCAGTGAACAAGCTGAAGGATGCCGGTGTCATCGTTTGCGAAAACAACAAGCTGGCATGCCGCACGGCAATCCGTGCCATTGGCAGAGACTTTGCTGAACCGGAAAAGGAAATCCGTCCGAAGGAAGCAAAGGATATCCAGCCAGGTGTGCCGTCGGACAAGCTGATGGAGCTGCTGTCTGAAAAGCCGCGCATTATCAATGTGGGTCTGCAGAGTTTTGCAGATGTCTGCGAGGAATTTGGCTGTGAAGTGGTACAGTATGACTGGATGCCGCCGGCAGGAGGCAACATTGAGCTGATTAAGGTGCTCAACTTCCTGCGCAGTCAGGAAGGCATTGACGATATGAACCAGGATACCATTGCCAAGGTTGTGGCAAGCCAGCCGGTTCTGAAGGACAATGTCCGTGCGAAGGAAGTGATTCCGGAGCTGCGGGAAGGCAAGGTCATCCTGCATGCAGGTCCTCCGATTGAATACAAGAACATGCCTGACCCGGTACAGGGCTCCTGTGTAGGCGCGGTACTGTTTGAGGAATGGGCAGATAACGAAGAGGATGCACGCAAGCTGCTGGCATCCGGCGAAGTGAAGTTTATCCCCTGCCATCATGTGCATGCGGTAGGTCCCATGGGCGGCATTACCTCCCCGAATATGGCAGTATTTGTAGTAGAAGAAGAAACCTTCGGCACCCGTGCATACTGCACCATGAACGAAGGTATCGGCAAGGTACTGCGTTTCGGCGCATACTCCGAGGAAGTTGTCAATCGTCTGCGCTGGATGCGTGACGTACTGGGTCCGGTTCTGGGACGTGCACTGCGCTCCATGGACAATGGTCTGGCAATCAATCCGCTGATTGCAAAGGCAGTTGCCATGGGTGATGAATTCCATCAGAGAAATATTGCGGCATCTCTGGCATTCCTCAAGGAAGTAGCACCGATTATCACCGCGATGGACGACCTGTCGGACAAGGATCGCTACGATGTCATCAAGTTCCTGTCGGATACCGACCAGTTCTTCCTGAACATTATGATGGCAACCGGCAAGGCAGTGATGGATTCTGCCCGTATGGATTCCGATGGCACCATCGTTACCGCAATGTGCCGCAACGGCGTGGAATTTGGTATCCGTATTGCCGGCATGGGCGACCAGTGGTTCACCGGCCCGGTTAACACGCCGCAGGGTCTGTACTTCACCGGCTATGATGCCGAGGATGGCTGCCCGGATATGGGTGACTCTGCGATTACGGAAACCTTCGGTGTAGGCGGCATGGCCATGATTGCAGCTCCGGCAGTAACCCGTTTTGTTGGTGCAGGCGGCTATGAGGATGCCCTGCGCACCAGCAATGAAATGATGGAAATTTGCATCGACCGCAACCCGAACTTCACCGTACCGACCTGGAACTTCCAGGGCATCTGCTTAGGCATTGACGCTCGTCTGGTTGTAGAAAAGGGCATTACCCCGGTCATCAACACCGGTATTGCACATAAGATTGCCGGCTATGGTCAGATCGGTGCAGGCACTGTCCGTCCGCCGATGGAATGCTTCGAAAAGGCAATCAAGGCATACGCTGAAAAGCTGGGCTATCAGGGCTAAGACTCCCGTAACCCGCTGAACCGGCGGCAGAAAAAAGAAAAGACACATCTCTTTTGTTCCGTTTCCCCGGCTTTCCCGTTTCACTTTGCGGCAGGAAAGCCGGGGGATCAAAAAGAAGCAGAGAATTGGCTGCTTAACAAGAATAGGAGACGAGTATGAAGAGAAAAAAGGTAGTCATTGCTTTAGGTGGCAATGCACTGGGAAAAGACGTTGAAGAACAGAAGGAAGCTGTGGCAAAGACTGCGAAGGTTATCGTAGATTTGTCTCAGCAGGATTTGGATATTATCATTACACATGGCAATGGTCCGCAGGTTGGTATGATCCAGGATGCAATGGACAATCTCGTTGTCATGCATGAAAATTATAAGCAGATTCCACTGCCGACCTGCGTGGCGATGAGCCAGGGCTATATCGGCATTGATCTGCAGAATGCAATCAAATATGAGCTGCATAGACGGGGCATTGAAGGCAAGGTATCTACCATTCTGTCTCAGGTTGAGGTAGATGAAAATGATCCAGCTTTCCAGAACCCGAGCAAGCCGATTGGACGCTTTATGACAAAGGAAGAAGCGGAAGTAAACGAAAAGAACGGCGTCAAGTGCATCGAGGATGCAGGTCGTGGCTATCGTATTGTTGTTGCTTCTCCGATGCCTAAGCGCATTCGTGAGCTGGAAACCATTAAGACACTGGTAGGTGCCGGACATATTGTCATTACTTGCGGTGGTGGTGGTATTCCGGTTGCAGACCGCAATGGTAAGCTGGAAGGTGTCAATGCTGTCATTGACAAGGACAATGCGAGCAGCCTGCTGGCACAGCAGCTGGATGCGGATTATCTTATCATCCTGACCGCTGTGGAAAAGGTTGCCATCAACTTTGGCAAGGAAAATCAGGAATGGCTTTCTGATCTGACCGTTGAGCAGGCAAGACAGTATATTGCGGAGGAACAGTTCGCGAAGGGGTCGATGCTTCCGAAGGTAGAAGCATCCATTCGGTTTGCAGAGTCCAAGGAGGGACGGCATTCGCTGATCACTCTGCTGGACAAGGCAGCAGATGGAATTGCAGGCAAGACCGGTACCGTCATTCATCTGTAAGAAAAAACGGTTCCTGCGCCTGAACCGTAGGAGTAATTGAAATCATGAATATACCGATTAATGTTTTTATGTGGGTTATGGCATTTTTGCCGATTGCAGTTTTGCTGGTACTGATGATCAAGTTCCAGTGGGGTGCGACGGAAGCCGCTCCGATTGGAATGCTGATCACCATTATCACAGGCATTTTCCTTTATAAAGCGGATTTGACCCTGATCGCGGCGGAAAGTGCCAAAGGCATCTGGAATGCGCTGATTATCCTGCTGATTGTATGGACGGCGATTCTGATGTATCAGGTAGGCGATGAAGCCAAAGCCTTTTTGGTCATCCGCAATGGCATGCGCAAGCTGCTGCCAAATGAGCTGCTGCTGGTGCTGGCTATGGGCTGGATTTTTGAAAGCTTCCTGCAGGGCATCACCGGCTTTGGTGTGCCGGTGGCTGTGGGTGCACCGCTGCTGATCGGCATCGGCGTGCAGCCCATGTGGGCGGTTATCATCCCGCTGTTTGGTCAGGCCTGGGGCAATACCTTCGGCACTCTGGGTGCTGCATGGGATTCCCTAGCTATGAGTGCGGGACTGGCTGCGGGCAGTGCGGAATATATTTCCACTGCCGCATGGACTGCTCTGTTTATCTGGCTGTGGAATATCATTGGCGGCGTGGCAGTCTGCTGGTTCTATGGCAAGGGCAAAGCCGTGAAAAAAGGCCTGCTGGCAGTTATCATTATGGCAGTGATTCAGGGCGGCGGCGAGCTGCTGCTGGTGTATGTCAACACCACAATTTCCTGCTTTGTGCCCGCAACCATTTCGCTGGTTGCCATTTTGTTGCTTGGCAGAAGCAAGCTGTATCGGGAAGAATGGTCGATAGAGGACAGCCCGATTATGAACCGGAAATTCACCGAACAGAGCAGTGATGAGGCACCCAAGGATATGACACTGGTGCAGGCATTTGTACCCTATTTCCTGCTGTCCATCATCACACTGGTTGTGCTGGTAGTAGAGCCGGTTAACTCATTTTTGGGACAGTTTAAAATCGGCTTTGCATTCCCGGAAACTTCTACCGGTTACGGCTATGTCAATGCGGCAAGTGAATGCTTCTCCCCGCTGGCAATCTTTACCCACGCAAGCATGTTCCTGTTTGTTTCGTCCATCATTGGCTTAATTTTTTACAAAAAGCATGGATGGATTAAGGCAGGCGGTGTAAAACGTGTCTTTGTGAAATCCATTTCCATGACCATGCCCTCCGGCATTGCAGTCATCGGTCTGGTCATCATGTCCAAGATCATGGATGGTACGGGACAAACCGTAGTGCTGGCAAATGGTATTGCGGCAGTTCTGGGCATTGTCTATGTGGTATTCGCTCCCTTTGTTGGTCTGCTGGGTACCTTTATGACCGGCAGCAACATGAGCTCCAACATTCTGTTTGGCGGCTTCCAGCTGACGACAGCAAAGCTGCTGGGTGTCAATTCGTCCATTATCCTGGGCGCACAGTCGGCAGGCGGCGCCATCGGCAGTGCAGTGAGCCCGAGCAAGATTATTCTTGGCACCACCACCGCCAATATTCTTGGCAGTGAGGGCAAGGTACTGAAAAAGATTATGAGCATTACGATTCCGGCCACCATTTTGATCGGCATCATTGTGTTTGTTCTGGTCTGATGGGAAATGGAGGAATGTAAAATGGAACAGAAAGGCTTTTTTCAAACCAAAGCAGGCGGTCTGACTATTGCGTTTATTGTGATTATGATTGCCTTTGCCATGATTATGGCAGGACTGTATACCGGGACATCCGTTTTGTGTACCATTGGCTTTGTCCTGATTGTTGTGGCAATGCTGTATTCACCGGTAAAGGTATATATCCTTGACCGACGGAACAAGATGGAGCATCATGGATAAAAGGAGGAACCTGAAAATGGCATTTGAAGACGTTGTTGGAAGAATTGCAGCGAATCTGGAACATATGAAAACATTTACGGCAACACCGGGCGCAGGCTGCACCCGTCTGCCGTTTACCAAGGAAGCACGTCAGGCTGTGGAATATCTCAAGATCATTATGGCGGAAGCCGGTCTGGAGGTAAAGGAGGATACCGCAGGCAATGTATTTGGTACATTACAGGGCACCAATCCGGAGCTGCCCTGTGTCATGATGGGTTCTCATTATGATTCGGTTATCAATGGCGGTGACTATGACGGCATTGCCGGTGTCATCTGTGCCATTGAAGTGGCAAGACAGCTGAAGGAGCGCGGCGTACAGCTCAAACGGAATTTTGTGGTAGCTGGCTTCTGTGATGAGGAAGGCATGCGTTTTGGCACCGGTTATTTCGGCTCCGGTGCTATGCTGGGCAAGCGGGATGTCCATTACTGCAAGCGGTTCCGGGATACCGATGGCATTTCCATTTATGAAGCCATGCGGGAATATGGTCTGGATCCGCACCGCATTGAGGAAGCAAAATGGCCGGAGGGCTCCATTGGCTGCTTTATTGAAGCCCATATCGAACAGGGACCGGTACTGGATGCCGGCAACATTGAGCTGGGTCTGGTGGACTGCATCGTTGGCATTCAGCGGTATATGGTGACCGTTAATGGTCGGGCAGACCACGCAGGTACTACACCGATGGACATGCGTATGGATGCTGTAGAAGCAGCAACCAAGGTGATTTCCAAAATCCCGGACTGGGCAAGAGAAAAGGCGGATGGTACGGTTGCTACTACCGGCTATATCAGGACAGTGCCGGGCGGCATGAATATTGTAGCGGAGCAGTGTGAGTTTACGGTGGATGTCCGGTCAAGAAATAACGACAATATCAATGATATCATCCGCCGGATCAGTGCAGCACTGGATCGTGAGACAGAGGCCATCGGCGGCAGCTATGAAATGGATAACAAGCTGACCATTACACCGGTAAATCTGTCGCAAAATATGCTGTCCATTATGGAGGACAGCTGCCGTGAGCATGAATATAGCTATCAATACCTTCCCAGCGGTGCAGGACATGATGCACTGGAAATCGGACAGGTGATTCCGACGGTTATGCTGTTTGTACCGAGCAAGGAAGGCAGAAGCCATTGTCCGGTGGAATTTACCAAATACAGTGATTTTGCCAAGGCTTCGGTTGTCCTGCTGGATCTGACAGAAACATTACTGGCAGAATAAATCGTTGATTCATCCTGTATAGGCTGAAAAGGGGGTATGATATCATCCAAATCCGGTATGGTATTATCCCCCTTTTTTTGTTATACTATAAATGTTAGCAAATCAACCTTGGCAGGAAATCAAATCGTATGCATGTGAGGGCAGGATGATGGGACTGACAGTAGAAGATTTGCTGCAGATTGAACAGGCGAATCAGATTTCACTGATCTGCGGCGAAAAAGGACTGAAAAATGAAATAAAAGGTGTAACCATCATTGAAGCACCGGATATTGTACATTTTATTACGGGCGGAGAGCTGCTGCTGACGGGATTGTATGCATTCCAGTCCTGCAGTCTCAGTACATATAAAACGTATATGTATGAACTGCAGAAAAAGAATGTCAGCGGTATTATTCTCAAGCCGGGACGCATGGTGGAGGATGCGGAATCCAAAATCGCATGGCTGAAGGAATTTGCCGAACAGGAATCCATTCCGCTGATGGAAATGCCCTTTGAACTGTCTTTCCAGAGCATTTTATCCACGGTGATGGAACGGCTGTTTAATGAGGAAGTTACACAGCTGAAATATTATAAGACAACCCATGATAACTTTATGGCGCTGGCGTTTGCCGAGGAAAATGAAGGTCATCGCATTGAGGATATCCTTGCCATGCTGGAAAAGCTGATCGGCAATCCGGTTGCTCTGTTCCAGCAGAATATGCGCTGTTATGCCTGCTCCGGAGAGGAACCCTTTGCCTTTCGGATTCTGCCCGGCGTGAAGCCCTATGATCCGGGGATTCTGACCAATTATGAATACCTGGTACAGCGGGATGGGGAACAAACCCAGTATATTGTCCAGCTGGATTTGAATGTAGGTACGAAAATGTATCTGGTTATCGCGGAACAAACCTCGGAATTTAATCCTATGAACTGTATTGCGGTGGAAAATGCCATTGTTTCCCTGCAGTATGAATTTGCCAGAGCATTTGCAGTATCTGAACTGGAAAAGAAATTTCAGAATGATATTCTGTACAGCATCCTGCACGGTAAAAATATGCCCATAGAGGAGCTGAAGAAAAATATCGCTTTAATTGGCATGGATCTGGACAGCAGTTACCGTGTCATGGTATTCGGTATCACCGGAGATATCTGGCGCAAACGGAATTTTAATGAACGTATTTTTTATCTGGACATTTTGGAGGAAGCCGTACGGCTTTGCATGCCGGAATGTAAAATCCATCGGGAAACCGACCGCATTGTAGCTGTACGCAAGGAGAATCCTGATACTGCCCAGAGTGAATACCGCCGTGATTTACGGCAAAAGCTGGAACGGATTCAGGCCAATGTACTGCAGCATCACCGCAGTTTACAGGTAAAAGCCGGTGTGGGAAAGCAGGTGCGGGGACTCACCAATCTGCCGGAAACCTATCATGAGGCCAATGATGCGTATTTGTTTGTGGATATTGCAGGAGATGCGGTAGGCGATAGGGTAGGAGACAACAAGGCACAGATGGTGCTGTTTTCCGATCTGGGTATTTTTAAGCTGCTGTGTCAGGTTGAAGATCCCAAGGCATTGATGGAATATGTACCGGAATCCCTGCAAAAGCTGTTTGAATATAAAAAACCCCAGCGGGATGACCTGATTGTCACGCTGAAGGCATATCTGGACCATAATCAGAACCTGTCCAAGACGGCACAGGATTTATTCGTACATTATAAAACTGCGGCATACCGCATGGAAAAAATCGCAAAAATTACCGGCATTGATTTTGACAATGCCAATGAGATTTTAGCTGTCCGTATCGGTCTGGTGGTCTACCAGATGATTGGAAATTATAATAAAAAATCACAAGAAGAATAGCGTAGAAAGGATGAATCTATCATGAAGTTAGTGATTCTTGAGCCGCTGGGTATTGCGGATGAAAAGCTGGTTGCCATGGCACAGGAAGCCTGCGGCGATCAGATGGAGCTGGTATATTATAATACCCGCAAAGAGGATACCGAAACCCTGATTGAACGCAGTAAGGATGCGGATGCTGTGGTTCTGTCCAACTTCAAGTATGGACGGGATGTTATGGAGCATTGCCCGAACCTGAAATATATCTGTGTTGCCTTCACCGGCTATGACCATGTGGATATGGAATACTGCCGTGAAAAGGGCATTCAGGTTTCCAACTGTGCCGGTTATTCTACCGTTGCTGTAGCAGATCTGGTATTTGGCTTTATTATTGATCTGTACCGCAGCATCATTCCATGCAATGAGGTTGTCCGCAAGGGTGGCACCAAGGCTGGCCTGATTGGCCCGGAAATGGAAGGCAAAAAATTCGGTATCATCGGTGCGGGTGCCATTGGCCTGCGTGTTGCGAGAATTGCACAGGCATTTGGCTGTGAGGTTTACGCATACAGCCGTACCAAAAAGGATGTACCGGGTGTGACCTTTGTGGATATGGATACCCTGCTGTCCACCTGTGACATTGTTTCTCTGCATGTCCCCCAGACCCCGGCAACTGTTGGTCTGATCGGCAAGGAAGAACTGGCAAAGATGAAGTCCTCTGCCATCCTCATTAACACTGCCCGTGGCCCGATTGTAGACAGTCAGGCACTGGCTGACGCACTGAACAACGGTGAAATTGCCGGTGCGGCAGTTGATGTATTTGAAAAGGAACCGCCGATTCCGGAGGATCATCCGCTGTTGCATGCGAAAAACTGCATCGCAACGCCTCATGTTGCCTTTGCATCCAATGAAGCGATGTACAAGCGTGCTGTCATTGTCTGCGATAACATCAAGGCATATCTGGCGGGAAATCCCATCAATCTGGTTTAATTCAAAGCATACAGGCAAACAGCTGTCGGGTTTCCGGCGGCTGTTTTGTTATATGCCG
>CAMBYS010000071.1 GCA_945872165.1 uncultured Clostridia bacterium
CCAGGAGCTGATCCCTGTAACCCAGCTGATTGTTCAAGTAACCCATACACATGTCCTTCTTTCTAAAATTTTGATAAAATTTCTTTCTAGCAATTGACCAGATTTTATATTGTCATTATGACAACATTCCAGGGAAATTTCAATGAGCATTATCAACAAATATACCATTTCTATTTTGTATATGCTCGTGAATCTAGGGCATTTTGACGATAATTCGCCAATTATTCACGGTTTCCACCATATTTTCTTCTTTTTTCTTCTTACTCCGAAGTGGATAAAGATTCATCTCTCTTTTATCTGTTAAAAACAATTCAACCCATTTTTACATTCATTGATAAAAAGCAGGCACCCGCAAAAACGGGTGCCTGCTTCCAGGATAAAAATAGGAAAAAGGAGAATTCACTCTCTCAATATCTCTGTTACTGTTCAAAAATGGTGCCCTTGCGGAAGGATTTTGCTGCCGGCAGTGCCTTCATCAGGAGGTAGTAAACAACACCCGTCGGAATCAGGCTCACATACCAGGACAGATCCATAATGAACAGGGAGCAGATGGAACCAACCAGAATCGCAATGATACCAGCCCAGTTGATGCCCTTGAACGGGCCCTGCTTGTCATACATATCGTTGATATCCAGCTTCTGCTTGCGCAGGATGAAGTAATCAACAGCCATAACAGCAAAGATCGGGCCAAGGAATGCGGAATAGAACTGGGTAAACAGGGACAGGCCTGCTGCAGACTCTGCAGTAACCAGCTTCCACGGCATAACAACAACCGACAGAACGCCAACCAGAATGGTTGCCTGCCACCACTTGAAGTGGAAGGACTCCATCAGGATATAGGACGGCGGAACGATGTTGTTCAGTACGTTGGTGGTAACCTGTGCGAATGCGATAAACAGCAGGGTGACAACAGTCAGGAACTTGCTGCCCATCAGGGTGGAGAATACAACAACCGGATCGCTGTTGCCGGTAGCTGCGGTAACCAGCAGGCCGATCAGGCCCATGAACAGGGTTACCGGCAGGATAGCAACGGTGTAGATGCTGCCGGTGAATACCGGGCCTACCTTCTTCTGAACATTACGGGAATAGTCAGAAGCATTGATAATCATGGTGGAGTAGATGCCCAGGAAGGAAGTGGTTGCTGCCCAGAACGGCATGCCCCATGTACCGGTAATACCGGAGAATACGTCACCCAGCTCTGTGGAGAACTGTGTATTGACTACATACAGCATGTAGATCAGGATGGCAATGATGAACACACAGGAGATGTTCTCCAGCCACTTGATGCCTTCAAAGCCCTTGATTGCCAGGGCAATCTGCAGCATGGTAAACAGGGCATAAATGACAATCAGATTGTCAAAGCCGAACAACAGCTTCAGGCAGCTGTTGATTGCACCTGCACCAACCCAGCTCTGATAGCCAAACCATACAATGGCAGGCAAGCCTCTTAAAATACCCGGAATCTTTACACCAGTGGTACCAAAGGAGCTTCTCAGCTGTACCGAGAAACCGATACCATACTTGTGGCCGCAGCAGCCGATAATAACCAGTGCCACTGCAATAACCAGACAGCCGATACACATAGCGATAATTGCCTGTGTCACGGTCAGGACACCAATCAGGCTGGCACCCATGGAGAATGTACCGATGGAAACACAGCCGCCCATAAAGCTTGCACAGTAGGAAAGCGGGTCCATGATACGTTTTTTGGTTGGCAGAAGGTCTTCATTTACGCCTGCTGCCAACTCAGGACGTAAATCCTGGTTGTCAACGATTGTTTTGCTCATACGTTAACCTACCTTTCTCTTGTTTATCTCAGCTTTGTTACCAGATGACCGCAGCCCTTTTCACCGGTGATCTTTCCATCCTCAGCAACCACATTGCCGCGGACGATGGTGCAGACCGGCAGGCCCTTGCCCTTCATGCCAACAAAAGCAGAAATCTGATTTACATACAGCAGGGACTCGCTGGTAATCTCCCATTCCTTCTCCGGATCCAGAATCACCAGATCAGCGTCAAAGCCAATACGGATATCGCCCTTCTGTCCATAGATGCCGAATGCCTCAGCCGGCTTCTTTGCCATTGCGTTTGCCAGCACGGTCGGGGAAACACCACGCTTGACACAGCCTTCATAGAAGGAAACCTGCATGCCGCTCTGGATGCCGCTGATGCCGCCCCAGACATCAAAGACATTGTTGATCTTCTGACCGAGAATTTCGTTGAACTTCTCATCATAGGAACAGGGAGAATGGTCACTTGCGATGCCGCTGAAGGTACCGTCCTCTACATAGGACCACAGGCGGTCCACTTCTTCCTGGGAACGCAGCGGCGGTGCACACTTGAACAGCGGACCATTTTCAATGACATCCTTGTCTGTCATGCTCAGATAATGGGTGCAGGTCTCAGCTGTGATGTCATAGCCTTCCTGCTGTGCTTCCTTGATCTTCTGTGCTACATCCGGGCTGCTGACATGGCAGATATGTGCCTTGCAGCCGGTTGCCTTTGCAATCTCAATGATGTCAACCGTTGCCAGCATTTCCGCAATCACCGGACGGGAATCCAAAAATCCCTGCCAGTCCAGACGGCCTTCCTTCTTCATGCGCTGCTCCTGCCACTTGATGGTAGCAAAATCCTCGCAATGGAAGCCTGCACGGCCATCAAATTCCTTGATGATCTGCATTGCTTCGTATGCCTGACCATAATTCAGAGAGCTGTAATCCGGAGAAACCGGTCCGATAAAGGACTTGAATGCCACACAGCCCTTTTCATCCAGACCCTTCAGATCATCAAAGTTATCCGGAATCAGGCCGCCCCAGAAGCAATAGTCTACATACGCATTCGGACCAACCTTGGCATTCTTGATGTCAAACAGTTCTGCATTGGTCAGTGCCGGCTCATTCTGCAGCGGCATGTCCACGATAGTCGTATAGCCGCCTACAGCAGCTGCAGCTGTACCATGAGCATAATCCTCACGCCATTCGTAGCCCGGATCATTCAGATGTGCATGGGTGTCAATTGCGCCCGGGAATACATAATTGCCCTTTGCATCAATCACTTTTGCAGCCTCCGGCTCCTCTCCTTCTGCCAGAATTGCTGCGATTTTGCCATTCTGAATGGCAATGTTTCCACATTCTACTGCCTCAGCAGTAACGATCTTACCGTTTTTCACCAACAAATCATACATAAGCCTACCTCCACTTTTCTTAAATCTGGTCAACCCTTTTCAACTACGATAGGTTCATTTTACTAGCTGCAATAAAAGATTGCAAGCGGCTTATTACACGAAATAAAATCTATTTTTTTGTATACATTGCACACGATTCGCGTGTTTTATCCCATACTTTTTCAGCATTATATGATTCCTTCTGTGGAAATCCCCTCTCCTTTTTTCATTATGCTATAATATATAACATTTTATCTTAAATCTCAATTAGAATTATTCTCCCATCTTTCAACCATTTTATAATACAAAAGAAGTATTCATCCCTATTTTCTGCTGTCAGGCCGTTTCCAATCCACCTGTCCTTCAAGTGACAAAAAATATCCACTTTGACCGCATTCCGGCAGAATCAATCCTGTGCCCTCAAACCAACCGGTTTTCTATCCCTGACAGATTATATTTTCTTGCTATCTTTTCCCATAAACCTTGCCATCTGCCTGTTTTCCGATTAAACTAAAGATATTACATAGAAAAGGAGACACCCATATGGATACACCAATTCTCGTCACCGTTCGATACACCGTAAAACCCGGCAAGCGTGAGGAGCTGTACCGGAAAATCGTTGAGCAGCACATTGATGTGGATTCCCGTGCTGAAGCCGGAAATCGGAAATATGATTACTATCTGCCTCTGGATTCCGAAAATGATTTGTGCCTGCTGGAGCTGTGGACCAGTGCCCAGGCTCAGAAGGAACATGGCAAAACCCCGCATTACCAGCTGCTGACCCAATTAAAGGAACAGTATGTAGAAAACGCACAGATCCAGATCTATCCCCTTGTGGAATAACATTTCCCGATATCCCGCGGGATAAAACAATCCCCCATACAGGAGATTGGCATGCAGCCATATATTCCTGTACAGGGGGATTTTTTCATGCTTTCCGGCATATTATGCCAAAGAATGCTACAGCATACGGTTTTTCAAAATCAAAACCACCGGTAACGTAAGCCGGTGGTCCTGACTGTGAAAAAGGAGTGTTACAATAAGGATATAGGTATCTGTTTTTGTTTTTGTATTTGCCATATGCCCATATATTCCTCCGATATCCGGTACGCCAACAGGCACGGATACCGGAAAAGAAATCGTGCAGGCATACGATCTGATCTATGCCATCAGGCACAAACTTTCGGGGATGTTATCTCTGTACACGACCGGAGCCGTCACCACCGGCCAGCTTTTCTACCTCATCTACCGAAACGCGGTTGTAATCGCCTTCGATGGAATGCTTGAGTGCGGAAGCGGCAACTGCAAATTCCACCGCATCCTGGGTGGATTTGCCGCTCAGCAGGGCATAAATCAGGCCGCCGCCGAAGGAATCACCGCCGCCTACACGGTCGGTAATATGCAGATGATATTCTTTGGAGAAGCAGTAATGTTCTCCGTCATACAGCATGGCTGCCCAGTCGTTGTCACTGGCGGAAATGGAGGTACGCAGGGTGATGGCAACCTTTTCAAAGCCGAACCGGTCTGCCAGCTGCTTGGCTACCGACTTGTAGCCTTCCTTGTTCAGCTTGCCGCCGTAAATATCGGTGTTCTCTGCTTCGATGCCGAATACGTCCTTGGCATCCTCCTCATTGGAGATGCAGACATCGACGTACTGGCACAGATCAGTCATGGCAGCACGTGCCTGCTCCCGGGTCCACAGCTTGCCGCGATAATTCAGGTCACAGGAGATTTTTACACCGTGTGCCTTAGCCGCCTTGCAGGCTTCGCGGCAGATTTCCACTACATTTGCTCCCAGTGCCGGGGTAATACCAGTGAAATGGAACCAGTCCGCACCTTCAAAAATGGCATCCCAGTCAAAGTCAGACGCAGAGGATTCCTGAATAGAAGAGTGGGCACGATCATAGATGCAAACCGAGCCACGCTGGGATGCACCTTTTTCCAGATAGTAAATGCCGACACGATCGCCGCCACGGACAATCATGGAGGTATCCACACCCAAACCGCGCAGGGAATTGACTGCTGCCTGACCAATGGCATGTGCCGGTAGCTTGGTGACAAAGGCAGCATCCATGCCGTAATTTGCCAGTGAAACCGCTACATTGGCTTCGCCGCCGCCAAAGGTTGCCTGCATCTGGTCATTCTGGAAAAAGCGATAATAGCCGTTCGGTGCCAGGCGAAGCATAATTTCGCCGAAGGTGATTACTTTAGCCATTGCGGGCCTCCTTTACGATTTCACGGGATTTCTTGCATAAGTCGATAATTTCATCCCACTTCTGGTTGTCAATCAGGTCAGCGGTAACCATATAGGAGCCGCCGCAGGCAGCGATGACCGGGCTGGACAGGTATTCCTTCAGGTTTTTCAGGGATACACCGCCGGTGGGCATCACTTTAAACTGGGGGAAGGGTGCACTCATTGCCTTGATTTTTGCCAGACCGCCGGACTGCTCTGCCGGGAAGAATTTCAGTACTTCAAGACCAAACTTGAGTGCGGCATGATAATCCGTTGGGGTGGTGCAGCCGGGATAAATCGCAATCTGCTTTTCCTGTGCATATTTAACGAGTGCTTCATCAAAGCCCGGGGTAACAATAAACTGTGCACCGGCTGCAATTGCCTCGTCAATCTGTTCCGTTGTGGTAACGGTGCCTGCGCCTACAATCATGTCCGGACAGGTTTCCTTCATAATCCGAATGGCAAGGGGTGCACCTGCCGCACGGAAGGTAACCTCTGCCACCGGCACATCCCCTTCACACAACGCCTTTGCCAGCGGAGCGGCATCCCGTTCCGGATGGTTTAATTTGATAACAGGGACAATGCCAATGCTGGAAATTGCCTGATTCAGTGCATTCATATCTGATCCTCCTCAATGGACATACTTTTTCAGGGTCGCACGAACTGCACCCTTGCCTGCCATCAGCTCGGTAAAATAGCTGATAACCTTCTCTGCCAGACCACATGCATACAGATCAACAGCAAAAATGGATGCGTCGGACAGGATCGGACGCAGCTTTTCAGGATCAATTTCGCTGCCAAGTGTGATGCCGGCAAGCTTTTCCTGCATTGCAGGCAGCAGCGGATCCGGGCTGATGTCAAAGGCGTTGCCTTCATCATCCACACCAATCAGATAGCGCAGCCAGCCTGCCAGTACCAGCGGAATCAGCTTCAGCTCAGATGCCTCATGGTCTGCTGATGCAATATATGCCTTGATGGTCTCGCCAAACCGGATGGACAGCTTTTGGGATGTATCGGTTGCAATGCGCTGCGGCGTATCCGGCATAAACGGATTGGGGAATCGTGCTGTCAGCACCTCATCCAGGAACTGTTTCGGGTCAATGACACCCGGATCCACAACAAACGGCATGCCTTCAACATGACTCATTTTATCAATGAATGCGCTGAGCTCCGGATCCTTCATTTCTTCCGCAATGGAGGTATATCCCAAAATACAGCCGTAAACAGCCAGGCAGGTATGCAGCGGGTTAAGACAGGTGCAGACCTTCATCTTTTCCACCTTGTTGACGGTATCACGGGAGGTAATGATTACGCCAGCGTCCTCCAGCGGCGGTCTGCCGTTGGGGAATTTGTCCTCGATGACCAGATATTGTGATTTCTCCGCATTGACAAAGGGTGCGGTATAGGTATGCTTTGTGGTGACAAAGGGGCTGATATCCTCCAGACCATCTGCAATCAGCTGCTGCTCCACAACCGGATGAGGCCGCGGAGTAATTTTGTCAATCATGCTCCACGGGAAAGCCACATCGTTTTCCAGATATGCATAGTCCTCCGGGGAAATCTTGCCGTTATCCAGCCATGCCCTGGCAATTTCCATGACCGCCATCTGGAGCTTTTCACCATTGTGGGAGCAGTTATCCATACTGACAAGTGCCAGCGGCTTGCCGCAGGCCTGTTTTCTGCCAAGGCACATGGCAGCCAGCTGAGCCATAAAGGATTTACAGCCTGCCGGACCATTTGCCATATCTTCCACAACCGCCGGAACCAGTTCCTGCTTGGCATTGCGCAGGCTGTATCCCTTTTCGGTAATGGTGAACGAAACCATCTGCAGTGACGGCTGCTTGAAGATTTCAGCAATTTTTTCGGCGTCATACAGCATGGTCAGGCTGTCTGCCATGGAACCGATGACTTCCTTGTCCAGCTTGCCATCTGCATTTAATGTCACGGCAATGGTCAGATTGTCATAGGGACGGAAGCATTTGGTAATCACTTCGTCATCATAGCTTTCACAGCACACAATACCGGTGTCCATCTTCCCCTGTTCAATCAGCTTTTGGCACAATGCTGCCGGGAAAATACGAAAAATATTGCCGGAGCCAAAATGCAGCCACTGGGGATTGCGTCTGGTATTTTCGGCAATTTCTGCCGGGGCAAAGGCTGGAAGGTGATATCCCTTCCATGCCTCCTGATTCTGAATCGACTGATATGACAGTTTCATACGATTTTCTCCTTCCATCACACGCCAAACCCGAAATATTGGTTGGTATTGTTGAAGCACAGATCCTCTACCAGCTTGGTCAGCTGTGCCTTATCGTTGGGATACTGTCCGCTTTCAACCCATTCCCCCAGCAGCTCACACAGCACACGGCGGAAATACTCATGCCGAGGATAGCTGAGGAAGGAGCGGGAATCGGTCAGCATGCCTACAAAACAGCCAAGCACACCATTTGCCGCCAGATCCGTCATCTGTGCCCGCATGCCCGGACGGTTATCATTGAACCACCATCCGCTGCCCTGCTGAATTTTGCCGGAAATTCCATCGCCCTGGAAGCAGCCGATAATAGATACAACAGCGGTATTGTCACAGGGATTGAGGGAATATACGATGGTTTTGGGCAGACCGTTATTTTGAGCAAATGCATTGAGCAGCGGTGCAAGATTTTCCACACCTGACTGGGCATTGACCGCATCAAAGCCGGTATCCGCACCCAATACCGCATATTTAGGCTTATTGTTATTGCGCAGACAGCCAAAGTGAATCTGCATCACCCAGTTTTTCTCCGCATACTGTTTTGCGCAGGCAATGGTTACCAGTGTCTTATAGGCATCGGCAAGTGCCTTTTCCGGCCGGATGCCCCGCATGGCCTGTGCAAACGCCTCATTCGCTGCGGAAACATCCGGCTCTGCATACATACAGTAATCCAGACCATGATCCGCACACAGGCAGCCATGTCCTGCGAAATATTCGATCCGCTCACCAAGTGCCCGGATGACATCCTCCGCACCGTTCAGCTCATATCCCACAACAGCGGACAGCTTCCGAATATAATCTGCAAATTCCGGCTTTTCGATATTGACCGCTTTATCCGGACGGAATGCCGGCAATACCCGGATATCAAAGCTTTCATCCGCCGCAATCTGCGCATGCCAGCGCAGGTCATCCATCGGATCATCCGTGGTGCAGATGGCTTTTACATCAAACTTTTTCATCAGTTGCCGTGCGGAATAATCCTTGAGCACCTCATTGCACCGATCATAGATGGCATCCGCATTGTCCGATGTCAGTGGCTCATGAATGCCAAACACACGCTGCAGTTCCAGATGGCTCCAATGATACATGGGATTCCCGATCAGCCTGGGCATGACAGCGGCAAAGGCACGGAATTTTTCCCGGTCATCGGTATCACCGGTGACAATCTCCTCCGATGTGCCATTGGTACGCATATAACGCCATTTATAATGGTCACCACCCAGCCAGACCTGTGAAATATTATCAAATTTACGGTCCTCCGCGATTTCCTGGGGATTGATATGGCAATGATAATCTATAATGGGCAGCTGTTCCGCAACTTCATGATACAGCCATTTCGCCGTATCGGTGGACAGCAGGAAATCCTGATCCATAAACTGCTGCATCAGCCATCCACCTTTCCTTCTGTCCGTTCCAGCATATCCCAGCAGCCCCACAGGTACATAATGCCCAGTGCACGGTCATACAATCCATAGCCCGGACGGCACTGCTCACCCCAGATATGCCGTCCATGGTCTGGACGGACATAGCCCTTGTAGCCGCAGTCGTGATATGCCCGCATAATTTCCAGAATACCCACATCACCGTCACAATCCCGATGGGATGCTTCGGTAAAATCGCCGTTGGGGAAATGCTTGACATTGCGGATATGTGCAAACGCAATGCGGTCACAATAGGTACGGATGATATCTGCCACATTGTTCTCCGGATTTGCACCAAGGGAACCGGAGCACAGGCACAGGCAGTTATATTCATCATCCACCATGGACAGGAACCGTCCAATGGATTCCTTATCCACCAGCAGACGTGGCAGGCCAAAGATATCCCATGGTGGATCATCCTGATGGATTGCCAGCTTGATGCCGGTTTCATGGCAGGTGGGCATGAGCGCCTCCAGAAAATACTTCAGATTCTCCCACAGCTTTTCCTTGGTGACCGGCTTGTATTTTTCAAACAGCGCATCCAGCTGTGCCATACGCTCCGGCTCCCAACCCGGGAAGGTCATACCGTGCAGGTTGGACAGGATATACTCCGCCATTTCCTTATAATCTTCATGAATGCGGGATTTTTCATAAAACAGTGCGGTGGAACCGTCCTCCATCGGATGGAACAGATCGGTACGGGTCCAGTCAAAAATCGGCATGAAATTATAGGTAACTACCTTGACACCGAATTTCGCCAGATTTCTCAGTGTAGTCTTATAGTTTTCAATATACTGGTCCCGGGTGGGCAGGCCAATCTTGATATCATCATGGACGTTCACGCTTTCCACCACATCCATATTGAATCCTGCGCCTTCAATTTGTCGGCGTGCTTCTTCAATTTCCTCCACGGTCCAGACCTCACCTGCCTGCTTGTCATGCAGGGCCCATACCAGTCCGGTAACGC
>CAMBYS010000072.1 GCA_945872165.1 uncultured Clostridia bacterium
AGACGGGCTTCCACACGGTAAAACTAACCCGCCATCTGTTATTTATTATACCACTTTTTGCGAAGTTTTGCACGTGTTTTCTTAAATATTTCCGAATATTTTACCGTTTTTTCCTTACTTTTTTCATAGAAATCAAAAGCGCGTGCAGCAGTGCACGCACTTACCTGTAAAACCATCAACAGAAGCTGTCGAAAAACAGGATTTTTTGTTAAAAACAGAGAGAACCTTTGGATGGAATGGTCACATACCCTCGGTTACAACAACAGGAAACCTGACCCTCGCTGCATCCAATCATACTAAAACTCTCTGTGAACCCAACAAAAGCGGCCGCCCAAAACGTTTGGTGTCGTTGCGTTTTGGGCGGCCATCGCCAGACAATGGGCTGGGGGTTTGCAAAGGGGGACCCGCCAGAAGGGTCCCCTTTTGCGCTCGTTATATGAGTGGCAGCACACAGTCACATGCCAACGATGCATGTATAGCCTGTTGTTCCTCAGCACCGCTCCACGGTTCCCTGCCGGACGGTAAACATCCATCCGCCTTCCACCTGTGCCAGCTTTTCCGGCTCACAGCAGGTAATCAGTACCTGTCCGTTTTCAATGCGGTTGAGCACGAAATCCTGCCGTCTGGCATCCAGCTCACTGAGCACATCATCCAGCAGAAGCACCGGATATTCCCCGCTGTCATCAAAGAACATATCCCGTTCCGCCAGCTTGAGGGACAAGGCACAGGTGCGCACCTGCCCCTGTGAGGCAAATGCCTTGGCACTTGTCCCGCCAATCAATAGCTCCAGATCGTCCTTATGGGGTCCGGACAGACAGGACTTCACCGCAATTTCCGCTGCACGGTGCTGGCAGGCATGCTCCCAAAGCTCCATGCCGATGTCCTTTGCGGAAGCAAACGGATCAGACACCGTGGAAACTGTGCTGTACTGGTAATCCAGCTGTTCCTCTTTACCGGAAATTGAGGCATGAATCCCCTTCGCCTTCTCCATCAGAGAACGCAGGTAATACGCCCGGTACCGGATGATATGTCCGCCTACCATGGACATTCTGAGAGAGAAATCATCCAAAGTGTCAAGCAGTGACGGCTTTTCCTCCGCGTCCTTCAAAATGCGGATTTTATTCTCATGCAGCTTATTATACTCCGACAGATATCTGGCATAGTTGGGCCGAAGCTGGCATAATGCAATATCAATAAATCGCCGCCTTGCCGCTGCCCCTTCCCGAATCATCATCAGATCTTCCGGACAAAACAAGACGGTACGCAGAATGCCTGCGGCATCAGCCAACCGTTTCTGCCGGATGCCATTCACCGTCAGCTGCACCCGTCCCGCAGATGGGATCAGGGCACGAATGGTCATATCCCGTTTTTCCGCAAAAAAAGCCGCTTCAACTTCTGCCTGCCGGGCACCAAACCGGATGGCTTCCCGTTTTTGACCGGAACGAAACAGCCGTGTGGTGGACAACAGACCCACGGCTTCCAAAATATTGGTTTTTCCCTGGGCATTTTCGCCGCAAAAGACATTCACGCCGGAGGAAAGCTCCAGCGCGGCAGTCTCATAATTGCGGAAATCCCGCAGGGTTAACGATTGAATGTTCATATAATCTGATAGGTGGGACCGCCGACAACAGCAACTATGTCACCCTTGTGCAGCTTTTTTCCCCGCTGGACACAGACTTCCCCGTTGACAGTCACCTGACCCTCTTCAATCATCCATTTTGCCTGTCCGCCTGTGGCGCACAGACCGGTAAATTTCAAAAAGGCATCCGCCTTAATATATTCGGTTGTGATTGCAATTTCTTCCATATGTGATGGTTCCTTTTTTGTCATAATGGTTTCTTTGCTGGTTAAAGATATTCTGCACAGCAAACCCTTTGTTGTACTGTAAAGAGGACACCAAGGTTTCCTCTTTACAATCACCTTCCTTTCCCCTCATTGGTACGGACCGCCGTCTGCTCTCATACAACAAAAGCATCCGGCGGTCATGGGGATTGCAAACAGAGATTCACAAACGGTTTCGTCAGCTTTTGCTGGCTGAGATGTCAATGAATCTATGAATTTTGTTTGAAACAGGGAGTTTTCCTTTACTCTGCCTTCAGCCGTACCGGCAGTACCAGATACGTGAAGGATTCCCCTTCCTCCGGGGTAAAGACAATCGGATTCAGACTGCCCTTCAGGGAAATTCTGACCTTGTCTGACGGACACGCACGCAGGGCATCCAGCAGATACCGGTTGTTGAAGCCGATTTCCAGATGGGGCACATCACCCTCATAAACATATTCGTCATAGGATTTGCCGATGGTAGTAATGCAGCTCAGCTTGAGCAGCGAGCCGTCAAATTCCATGCGCACCGGATTCTTGAGCTTTTCGGAGACAATCAGCGAAACACGTTCAATGCTGCTGACCAACTGTCTGACATCTGCTGTGATGACAGCGGAAGCATCTGCCGGAATTGCGGCACGGTAATTGAGGAATTCACCTTCCAGCAGACGTGTGATGAGTACGGTATCCCCAATGCGGAACAGAATATGCTTGGAATCCGGATAAATTTCCGCCGGTTCGTCGGATTCTGCCAGAATGCGCTCGACTTCCCGCAGGGTCATGCCCGGCACAACAAATTTGGTGTCCTCAGAAACCGGTGCTTCCAGAGTTTCCCGTCTGACGCTCAGGCGATAGCCGTCAACAGCAGCAACATGCAGCTCCTGTCCTTCCAGCTCAAACAGGCAGCCGGTCAGTACCGGTTTGGTTTCATTGTCTGAAACTGCAAAAATGGTTTGAGAAATCATAGATTTCAGCATGGATTGTGGTAAAATAATCGGATTTTCGTTATTTTCTACCTCCGGCAGTTCCGGAAAGTCCTGTGCATCGGAAGCCACCAGATTAAACATAGCCTTGCCGCATCGGATGGTAGTCAGCAGATTGTCATTGGTTTCTACAAAAATTACGTCATCCGGCAGCTTGCGGATCATGTCGCCAAACAGCCGGGCATTGAGTACTGCGGAGCCGGGTTCTGTAATGGCTGCGTTGATTGTGACCCGGATACCCATGGACATATTGTAGCCGCATAACGTCAGACAACCCGTGTCATCCGCGGTAATCAGCAGACCTTCCAGCAGTGCAATGGAGCTTTTGCTGCTGACGGCACGGGAAGCTGTAACAATAGCTTCCTGAAGAATGGATTTTTCGCATGAGAACTGCATGGTGCTCCTCCTTTGAATATCGGATGAATTTTCATTTTTTGTTTACCTTAGAATCGGTAAGTACATAGCAGACATCAGATGTCTGTGGGAATAAAAGGGAATCTTATAGAATAGTATAGTATTTTTAGTAATAGTAGTAGAGGGCTGGAAACTGTGGAAAACCGCTGAAAGCCCCATAATTCGGGCATGACAGCGTCCTCAGCCAATTGTGGAAAACTCAGGCGCGATGTTGGAAAAGTTTTTTGGTGAAAAGTTTTCCACAGGAAAATTTCCACACTCCACAGTTGCTTGTGGATGGATTTGCAGGAATTCCATCGCAGAAAAGCAAAAATTTTTTTCGTTTGAGATGAATAAATATACAGTGCGTATGAATATGCTTATCCGCGGATATTGGTTTTCAGGGTCTTGATGATGTTTTCCATCTCGCTGGTTTCCTTGAGGTAGTTCTCGATTTTGTTGATCGAGTGCAGTACGGTGGTATGGTCGCGGGAGAATACCTTGCCGATTTCCGGCAGGGAATAATCGGTCAGATCGCGGACCAGATACATGGCAACCTGTCGGGGGAGTACTAACTCCTTGGAGCGGCCGCTGCCCTTGAGTTTTTCCACCGGGGTGCAGTAATAGCGGGAAACTTCCCGCAGAATCATTTCCGGTGTAGGATTCAGACCGGGATTTTCTTTAAAGATGTCGGTGACAGCTTCCTTGGCAAGGTCGATGTCGATATCCCGTTCCATTAAATCGTGCAGTGCTTTGATTTTTTTGACGGTGCCCTCCAGCTGTCGTACATTGGAGGTGATGGTTTTGGCGATATAATCCACGATTTCTTCCGGCAGCTCAACGCCCAGAGATTCAGCTTTTACATGGATGATAGCCATGCGGGTTTCATAGTCCGGCGGCTGGATATCTGCCAAAAGACCCCATTCAAAACGGGTTTTCAGACGGTCCTCTAAGGTATGGATTTCCTTTGGCGGACGGTCGGAAGTCAGGACAATCTGTTTGTTGGCTTCATATAGAGCGTTGAAGGTGTGGAAAAATTCTTCCTGGGTACGGTCCTTGCCGGCGACAAACTGGATATCGTCCACCAGCAATAGATCTGCCAGGCGGTATTTGTCACGGAATTCCTGTACCTGGCCTTCACCGATGGAATTGACCAATTCATTGGTGAAATCTTCGCCTTTGATATAAATGATGCGGAAGGATGGATGATCCCGGCGTACCACATTGGCAATGGCGTACAGCAGATGGGTTTTGCCCAGACCGGATTGGCCATAAATAAACAGTGGGTTATAGTTTTTGGCCGGATTATTGGCAACGGCGGTAGCTGCCGCATGGGCAAATTTATTGGATGAGCCAACGATGAATTGTTCAAAGGTATACTCGTCCTCCGGATAATTGCTGTGGGCAATCGGAGCGGGAGCTTCACCGGTGGTGACAATCACGTCGATGTCTGCGGAAAACAAGTCCCGCAGTGCGTCTTTGATGGTGATAAGGTAGCGTTGGTCAATGATTTCTTTTTTAAATTTATCTGGGGTATGCAGCAGGAGCGTGTCGTCTTTGAATTCAACGGCAGTCAGATCGTCGAACCACGCATCCAGCGTGACTGGCTGTAGCCGTTTTTCCAGCAGGCTCAGGACCATCTTCCAGATATCGCCAGGTGTGTTCATAGGTTGTATCCTCTCCCTTGGGATGGTTGTTTTGAAGTGGGTTGATAGGAAGCACTGGCATCTGTGGATACCAATACAAGATATATAATACCACCAAAAAGAGAGTATGTCCACAGGGTTTTCCACAGCATCCACAGGGAAAACTGGAAAAATGGCTGGATTTGGCTGAAAAAACCGTTGTTTTTGGGAAATAATGATTGACAATTTCCCGTTTATCTGCTTATAATGTATTTTGTACACGCACGCAAGGAATTTGAGTGTGAATGGAGGTGCAGCCAATATGTTAAGAACATTCCAGCCGAAGAAGCGTCATCGCAGCAAGGTACACGGCTTCCGTAAGAGAATGGCTACCGCTAACGGTAGAAAGGTTCTCGCTCGTCGTCGTTCCCGCGGCCGCAAGCGTCTGAGCCTGTAATCCCCAACTTTTCTTTACAGAAAGAAAAGTTGGACAAAAGAAATGTCTGGTGCGCTCCCGCGCACCGCAGACACGCCGGACAAACTGGTCCGCCGGTCTGCCCGCTGAGGGCAGGGTTTCTTTTGACAGAACATGAACAGAATTAAATGGACCGCAAAGCGGTCCATTTCTGTTATGTAGTAAAACTATCCTATCTGTATTTTACAGACGGCGTGATTACAATTCGGATGGGCCCTGCGTCGGGAATAGAAATGGGCCTGTCAGCTCCGGCAATGAATCATCGAGCCGGAGAGGGATAGTATTTCCCTGTTGTTGTTTTTGTGTTGAATATAACAACACATGCCGTGCGTGTGGCAAAACAGGAAAAGCATATCCCGCAATACGGAACCAAAGGAAGTCGGGCGATGAAACATACCTTAAAGGAAAACCGTGATTTTCGCAGGCTGTATGGGAGAGGACGTTCCGCGTCCTCGGATTGCCTGGTGGTCTATGCCATGCATAACAAATTTGGTGAAGGCCGCCTGGGTATTACGGTTGGTGTAAAACTCGGCAGCGCAGTACAGCGGAACCGGGTGAAACGGCTTATTCGTGAGGCTTACCGCCTGCATAAGGACGAGCTCCGCCCCAATACAGACCTTGTCGTCGTGGCACGATTTCGTGCCGTAGGTGCATCCTACCAGCGGGTAGAGCGTGCATTTCTCCGCTGCACAAAGCAGCTGGGACTGAATCAGACGAAGGAAGGGAATTTGTCATGATGAAATCCATCATGCTTGTCTGCATTCGATTTTACCGTTCCGCAATTTCGCCGCATATGCGACCGTGCTGCCGCTATACGCCGACCTGTTCTGCGTATGCGCTGGAGGCAATACAAAAGTACGGAGCTATCCGCGGCGGCTGGCTCGCAGTCAAACGGATTCTGCGCTGCCATCCGTTTTCGCACCACAATCCCTATGATCCGGTGCCCTGACGGAAAAACCATTTCTTTGACCCAATTTGGAGGATCAAATGGGAGATTTTTTCGGAATTATTATTGTCAGACCCATGGGTCTGATCCTGATGGCGATCTGGTCGCTGGTCCATAACTATGGTCTGTCACTGATTCTGTTTACCCTGGTTGTCAAGCTCATTCTGCTGCCCTTTATGTATAAGCAGAAAAAGAGTATGAAGAAGATGAGCCTGGTTCAGGCGGAATCTGCGGCGATTCAGAAGCGCTACGCAAAAAACAGAGAAAAAATGAACGAGGAAATTACCAAGCTGTATGAACGGGAAGGCGTCAGCCCCATGGGCTCCTGTGCCCTGTCCTTCATCACGCTGCCAATTATGATGGCTCTGTACTACGCGGTTCGTCAGCCGATGAAGTACATGATGGGTCTTTCCACGGAGACAATGAAACAGATTGCAGAAGCAATCGGCACAGTCTTTGATGAAAAAGCAATTTCCGGTCAGATTGAACTGGCAAAGCTGGTGCATGAGAACTGGGATAAGGTTTCCAGCTTCGCTTCCGAGGGTCTGGTCAACATTGACTTTAATTTCCTCGGTCTTGACCTGTCTGCGACACCTCAGTTTACCCAGCTCAATGCACTGTGGCTGATCCCGATTCTGTCCGGCGGCACTGCACTGCTGTCCTCCTGGATTATGCGTAAAATGCAGAATAAGGCAAATCCGGCAGCACAGGAAAATGCCAGCGCACAGATGAACTCCACCATGAACACCATGCTCATCATGATGCCGCTGATGTCCGTGTGGATTGCCTTTACCCTGCCCGCATCTATGGGTGTGTACTGGGTTGTCAACAACGTATTTACCTGTATTCAGGAAGTTGCCCTGACCTGGTATATCCTGAAGTTTGATAAGGCAGATGATGATGTCAAGACCAAGGAGCGCAAGCGCCGGGAAGCTGCACATAAGATGCGGCTGGAAGAGCAGGCAGAAGCAAAGGAAAGCGGTGTGGAAGTGGAATACCGTGGTGCTAAGTCTGCCAATGTGTCCAAGAAGAAGCTGAAAGCAAGAGAAGCGGAACAGCAGAGAATCAAGGACAAGGAAACTGCCGCCCGTGCCGCTCAGATCAAGGCAGAAAAGGAAGCTGCCCGCAGAGCCGGCCGACAGGTTGACGATGAGTAACAAAAAGGACGGGAGTAAGCGAGTTTATGACGAAATTTATTGAAAAAGAAGCCGCTACGAGAGACGAAGCGATTCAGCTGGCTCTGGATGAGCTGGGCATGCAGCGCGATGACGTCAGCGTAGAGGTTCTGGAAGAAGGAAAAAAGGGCTTCTTTGGTATCGGTGCAGTACAGGCGCGTGTCCGCGTGTCCTATGAGGAAGCTACACCGGCCAGCGAAGCAAAGGCATTTGTTGATGGCCTGCTGCAGCGCATGGGCATCAACGGTGAAGCATTCCCCACCGAGGGCGAGGATGGACAGATTATTCTGGATATCCGCGGCGAGGATATGGGTGCTGTCATTGGCCGCCGGGGTGATACGCTTGATGCCATTCAGTATCTCACTTCCCTCACCATCAACCGCGGCAAGGAAGAACATATCCGCATTGCCATTGATACAGAGGGCTACCGCGCAAAGCGGGAGGAATCCCTCCAGCGCCTGGCACGTAAAATGGCTGGCAAGGTGCTGAAATATCGCAAGAATATGACTCTTGAGCCGATGAATCCCTATGAGAGACGTATTATCCACGCAACTCTGCAGGATTATAAGGGCGTAACCACCTATTCCACCGGCACGGAACCCAACCGTCGTGTGGTCGTTGCCATGGAACGTGGTGCAAGACCTCAGCGCGGCGGCTATCGCAAGGCACCGCGTCATAAGAATTATGCGGAGTAAGTATTGCTGATAGAAATGAGGTCGATGATATGAGCAAGACCATTGCCGCCATCGCGACAGGGCCTGCTGCCGGACCGATTGGAATCATCCGCGTCTCCGGACCTCAAACCCTTGCGATTGCAGACAAAATTTTTACCCCGCAGGGCGGCGGCCTGCTTTCTGAACGTCCCAGCCGGTTGCTGACCTATGGAGCACTGCATGCCCGGGATGGCAGGGTCATTGACCATTGCCTGTGCTGTGTCATGCATGCACCCCATTCCTATACCGGTGAGGATATGGCGGAAATTCAGTGCCATGGCTCTCCTGCGATTCTGTCGGAAACACTGGCTGCCCTGTTTGCAGGCGGTGCAGTGCAGGCAGGACCGGGTGAATTTACCCAGCGTGCCTTTCTGGCGGGAAAAATGGATTTGTCCGGTGCAGAGGCCGTCAATGATATCATCACTGCAGCCACCATCCATGCAGCGGAAAATGCCGCAGCACAAATGGATGGTGTTGTAGGCTCAAAAATCCATGGGATTCGTCAGCGTCTGGTGGATCTGGTTGCGGAATTTCTCGCAGTGGTGGATTATCCGGATGAGGAAATTGATTCCCGTCTGTTTGACAGCGCCTGTGAGATTCTGCATGATGCTACCCGGGAACTGTATGATCTGGCGGAAACCTATGAACGCGGACGTATCCTGCGGGAAGGGATTCCCTGTGCGATTCTGGGCAGACCAAATGCAGGCAAATCTTCCCTGCTCAATGCACTGGCAGGCGTGGATCGCGCCATTGTCACCAGCGTGCCCGGTACCACCCGGGATGTCATTGAGGAAACCATTCGGATCGGTGCTGTGGTACTGCATCTGTATGATACCGCAGGACTGCGGGATACCCAGGATCCGGTGGAGAAAATCGGCATTGACCGTGCCATGAAACAGGCGCAGGCTTCTGCCCTGATTCTGGCCGTGTTCGATTCCAGTGACAATATTTCCGACGATGACCTGATGGTAATTGCCAGAACCCATGGAAAACGGACGATTGCCGTGCTCAATAAGAGCGATTTGCCCTCTGAATTGGATGTTTGTACGATTCGGAAGTATTTTGAGCATGTGATTTCCGTCAGCGCCAAAACCGGCGAAGGACTGAAGGAATTATATGATTTGATTCCCAAGGTTGTGGGGATGGATGGCATGCAGTTTGACGGTACGGTGATTACCAATGCCAGACAGGCTGCGGCACTGGTGCGGGCAGCGGAACGCTGTGAAGAAGCCTTTGTTGCCGCACAGCTGGGCATGACGCCGGATGCGGTTGTTATGGATGCAGAAGGTGCCATCGCCGCACTGGGCGAAATTACCGGACAGGCTGTCCGGGATGACATTGTTGCCACGATTTTTGACAAATTCTGCGTGGGAAAATAAATCGGAATTGCTTTGCCATTCCGGATGGAGGGAATCTGTCCGGAATGGCGTTTTTCGTACAAGGGGATTTGCTGCCCGGATGGGTCAATGCGTGCTGTTATGAGTTTTGCACATTTTACACAGAGTTATCAACAGAACGCACCGGGTTTTCCATCGGGATTTTGGGCGATTCCTAAAAAATCAACCGAGGGTTTTTGGTGGTTTTGCTGAAAATCTTCCACAAACTTTTCCACAGGTGTGGAAAACTCGCAGAGAAATGAAAGCGGAAATCTACTATATCAACCGCAGCCTTTTCCAATTACCGCAATCTTGGTGTGAAGCACAACGTGAGGGAGATTCCCCGATAGTTGACGG
>CAMBYS010000073.1 GCA_945872165.1 uncultured Clostridia bacterium
AAATAACCTAAAAATTCAATGTTGCCTTCCGGTCCTTTGATGGGAGAGAAGGTCAGGCTGTATACATGAAAGCCTGCTTCATGGGCATTCTCGATAAAGGACTGCAGTACCTCCAGATGAATCTCCGGGTCCCGTACCACACCCTTTTTGCCGACCTTGCCCTTACCGGCTTCAAACTGGGGCTTAATCAGACAGGCAATCCGACCATGCTCCTGCAGCAGATTGGCAACAACCGGCAGAACCAGTTTGAGGGAAATAAACGAAACATCAATTACAGCAAAATCCGGTACATCCTCCAGCTGTTCCGGTGTGACATATCGGATATTGGTACGCTCCATGCATACAACCCGCGGGTCCTGCCGCAGCTTCCATGCCAGCTGTCCATAGCCTACATCAATGGAATATACCTTGCGTGCGCCGCGTGTCAGCAGACAATCGGTAAAGCCGCCGGTGGAAGCGCCGATATCCATGACACACAGATCTTTTGGGTCAATCTGGAAATAATTCAATGCTTTTTCAATCTTTAGTCCGCCGCGGCTGACAAAGGAATTGGTTTTTCCACGGATTTCAATTTCCGCATCCTCCGGGATGCTCATACCGGCCTTGTCTGCCTTTTGATTGTTGACATAGACAATGCCACTCATAATAACTGCTTTTGCCCGTTCACGGGACGGCACCATGCCCTTTTCAAACAACAGGACATCCAGTCTTTTTTTCATGCTTCTATCCCCTCCAAACAGGTCTCGGCAACTGATTTGCCGTCCAGATGGTAATATTCATAAATCCGATGCACAGCACCCTGGGGCGCAAAACTGTCTCCGGTATTCATGAGCCCGATCCAGCGAACATCCAGATGCTGACGGCTCAGTTCCTCTGCCAAAGCCTGTCCGATGCTGCCCGCATGAACAACATCCTCTACCACTGCCACTCTGCCGCATGCGGCAATCCGGTCTAAAAGATCAGCGGAAAAATCCACCGTCAGATTGTTGATTTTATATACCGCAGCAGAAATACCCTGCTGCTCCAGAAGGTCTGCGGCTTCCAGCGCTTCATTGATCATAATGCCATAGGAAACCAGAACCAGATCGCTGCCTTCCCGCAGGCATACACTGTCTGTCCTGCTGTTGTCCGCCTGATAGCTGCCTTCCCCGCCGCGGGGATAGCGCAGGGCAATCGGACCTGCTGTATGAGAAACTGCTTTGCGCAGCATGGAACGCAGTTCTGCAAAGCTTGATGGTGCCAGCAGCGTCATGCCGGGAATCTGGCGCAGAAAACCCACATCAAATACACCGTTATGGGTAGCACCGTCTTCGCCCACAATACCGGCACGGTCAATGGCGAGAATCAGTGGTACATGGTCAATGGCAGCATCATGGATCAGCTGGTCATAGGAACGCTGTAAAAAGGTGGAATATAGTGCACATACCGGCCGCAGCCCTTGTTTTGCCATACCGCAGGTCATGGCAACCGCATGCTCCTCCGCAATGCCCACATCAAAGAAGCGTTTCGGATACTGCTTTGCAAAGGCGGAAAGCCCTGTACCGGAGGGCATGGCAGCCGTAATGGCACAAAGCTTCGGATTTTTTTCTGCCAGGCTCAACATTTCCTTGCCAAAAACAGCGGAGAAATTGGCTGAGGCTTTTTTTACAGGCAAACCGGTGGCAACATCAAACCGGGATACACCATGATATTTATTCGGCATTTGTTCCGCATAAGGATAGCCTCTGCCCTTCTGGGTCAGGGCATGAATAATCACCGGCTTCTGCATTCCTTTGGCAATTTCCAGCAGCTCACAGACTGCCAGCACATCATGCCCGTCAACCGGTCCCAGATAGGTAAAGCCCATCTGTTCAAACATGGAACCGGGAAGTACGACAGTTTTTACCGCCTGTTTTGATTTGGAAATGAAATGTGCTGCGCCACTGCCGCCCGGAATATGATCCAATGCCTGCTTGACATCCCGCTTCATACGAAGGTATTTCGGCCGGACACGCAGGCGCTGTAAATGCCGGTTCATGGCACCCACATTCTGGTCAATCGACATATTATTGTCGTTGAGCACAACTATCAGCGGTTCCTGACTGGCTCCCACGGAATTGAGCGCTTCATATGCCATACCGCCTGTCAGTGCGCCGTCACCGATGACAGCAACAACAGAATAATCCTCCTGCAGCAGCGTTCTGGCATGGGCCATACCCTGCGCAACCGAAATGGAACCGGATGCATGGCCGGTAACGCAGGCATCATGCGGGGATTCCGAGGGCTTTAAAAAGCCGCTGATTCCGCCGAACTGCCGCAGCTGATCAAACTGATCCTTCCGTCCGGTAAGGATCTTATGGGTATAACACTGGTGACCGACATCAAAAATCAGCCGGTCACGGGACGTATCAAAACAGCGGTGCAATGCAACCGTCAGCTCTACCACACCCAGATTGGATGCCAGATGTCCTCCGGTTTTTGAAACATGATCCAGTAAAAACTGTCGTATTTCCGCGCACAGCTCGTCCAGATTGTTCTTTGAAAGTGATCCGAGTATCGAAGAGAGATCTTTCCGATCCAGCAGACCATATCTTGCCTGATTTATTTTCTCCATCTTATTAACCCCGAATCCATAATGATATCACAATATTGCAGCATATGGTTTATTTTTTCCACGAAAAAACGGCCAGCAGTCGTCCAACCATAAAAACAATGTCTTCACTGCGTGAAATACCGATGGTTTTACCGATTGCCTTGCCGCCGATGGTCAGAGAGGACACACAACCGGTAATCACAAGAGAAAGAACAATAGAACGCAGATCGGTTCCGTTTTTCGTCAAATGTGTGATGATAACTGCACTGGTGGCACCGGAAATAATGCCGGAAATATCGCCAACCACATCGTTGCAGAAGCTGCCTACCTTTTCCGCATTGCGGGTAATCCAGATGGCCTGTTTGGCACCGCTCACTTTTCTCGCAGCCATCGAATGGAATCTTTTTTCTGTAGAAACGGTAGCTGCAACGCCAATCACATCAAACAGAATACCAAGTGCAATAAACGCAAACAGAATCACAAAAGCTATCAGATTTCCCACATGCTCCAATGCCTGGTTGGATGTATAGGACATGATTACAGACAGGAAAAAGCTGGCAATGCTGATGGTAGCAATCCAGCGTATATTCACTGTACCACTGTTCTGTTTCTGCTTCGGTTTGGATTTCTTTTTTGGTTTGCCGGAATCACTGTCCAAGTGACCTGACCTCCATTTTCATAATATTTGTACAGCGAAGCCTCTTGCAACTATCATATACAAAAAAACTCCACCTCATTGATAATACACATAAAACCGACTTTTGTCAATGGATAGCTGATTTGGGACGATTCCGGCAACAATCCCTTGAAGAAAGCCTGTATTCAGCGTCGGACCGGATAAAAATCGGATTGGTCAAAGCAATGATCTGTCTTTCTTTCTCATAAAAACGTCCGATCAGATCGGCACGCAGCCATCCCTCTGATACCGCCAGTGTCACCGGCTGATGGTCTGGCAGCGAACAACGGTAAATCACCTCTCCGTTATGGATCAAATGCACCTCTTCCGGAACAATCTGTGATGCATCCCAATCCTGCTGCATGGTCTCCGCCTGCAATGCCCATGTAATCTCCAATGAACCAGGAACAGCCGTGTCACCAATGTCCAGCGTTACATTCCCCTGCCTGCCTTTCATCGTCAGCAGCGGACCGGTGGAAAGGCAGACACATCCCTGCCGGATCGCAGTGAAAATGTTCTCTGTTGACAGCATTCCATCGGTTCCAACATAAGTATGTGCATAAGGCAGCCGATCCTCCCGATGCCAGTCCCGCCCGCTTGTGGCTGTGATATGGCAGCCACGGTTGAGCAGCTGTTCCCACAGCTGCATGGCTCGATAGCTTTGTACCTTGACCGGTGCCCTGTCCCTCGACCATACTTCCATAAAATCAACCGCATCCCAGTCATTAACCAGAAATTCCCAATGATATCCGGTTTTTACCGGACTGGAAATTGCCAGTGGATGGGCAATACCCACCAATCCATGATTCGCATGGATAGCTGTAATCGCCTGATCTATATCGGATGGTTTGATCCCACGCCAGTCTGTATACCCCTGTTCTCCCAGCACCAGCATATGCCCCCAATAGGTTGTCCATTCAATTCCCGGAATTGGCACCAGTTCATTTTGCTCTGCTTCCACTGTCAGCTCCGGCAAGCCGGAGACAGTATTATGATCTGTACAGGCAATGGCAGCAAATCCCCGCCGCTGCGCTGCTTCCACCAGTGCACGGACAGAAAAATCGCCATCGCTGTGCTGTGTATGGGTATGTAATTCAACCGGATACCAGTTCATCTCATTCTCCCTTCAATCCGAAGATAACCTTTACATATGGGTGACAGCACTTCATGCAAATGCAGCATGCCCGTCCACGTTCCAGACATGGCCGTCGGACAGCAAAAACCACTGGACGCATACCTGCAGGAAAGCACATGCTCCTGCTCTGGTGCCCACCGATGTGCATTGCCCAAATATACCCCTTCTCTTGCCAGAGAGAGGGTAATCAGATTTTTCACCGGCAAAAATTGTTCCGCTGTCATCGGCTCTATTTCCTGTGGATACCCGCCGTAATACCGTGTCACAGCAGCCTGTACTGCCGGCAGACAGATGTCTCTTGTTGCTTCTTCTCCGGGCGAATAGGTAAAGGAAACCACCAGTTCCTCTACCCCTGCCGGGCATTGAAAAGAAAATGCCACATCCGAGGAGGTATCCTGTGCACTCCACTGATATGTCTGTTCCAACAGGCAGACAGCTTTCCTTTCCTGCTTCGGCAGCAGGGTCAGCGCCTGTGCAATCCGGCGAGTTGTAATATTATGTACACCCTGATCCAGGAACCATGCCATACGGGATTCTGAATTTACTGTCCATACAGACAGTTTCATCTGATGCCGCCGCACAATATCCAGTACCTGACTGTCAACACAGCCTTCCCAGACATTGATGACCTGCACCCCTGCCTCCCGACACTTTTGGCACATCTGTTCCATCGCCTCCAGCCGAAAGGAAGGATCCCGCTGATATTTCTCTTCATATTCCGGAATCTGTTCTTCTAAATTCCAATAAACCTGTCGTGCCCGGAAGGCTGCATCTGGAATATGAGTGATATCCACCGTACCGGACAGGATTAGCCGTTGTGTCATACCGGTCTGCTCTGCCAGTGCCAATACCTGCCGTTCCAGTGCCGGTTCCTTTAAATCGCAATTGATTTTCATAACCGGATGTCCGGATGCCTGCACAAACACCTCCCGGAGCGTCAATGGATGTTCTTCTACCGAATCATGTCCCAATGCAAGTTCACCGGTACAGGGATTCCTTCGAATGTCAATCTCCAGTGCATCTGCCTGGGTGCCAAGTGCATACCGAATAAACTGCAAACTGTTATCCGGTGTGCCGTCTGCACCAGAATGCGCGGTCCAATTGGTTTGTTTCATGTCTTCCACATCTTTTCTACATAAAAATTTGCCCGGAAGCAGTTGTTTCAAACCACTTCCGGGCAGTTTTACCCTGCTTTATTTATGAATTGTAAAGCAGGCTCGGAATTTTCACTGTTTCTCCCAATCCTGTTCCTTCAGGTTGGTATAAATGTATACGCCTGCGGAAACCGAGCAAATCAGGAACATGATAACCGACAGGGCTGCGGAACGATTGTAAGCCAGATATTTATTGAACTGATCAAACAATGCGATACCCAGCATCTTCGGCGAATTGCCGCCCATCAAGTATGGCGTTGTGAACGAACCAACATTTGTCATAAATACGAATGTAGCTGCAATAATAACGTCCTTAATGGAAAGCGGCAGAATCATGGAGGTGAAGGTTTTGAACTTGCCTGCACCCACATCACGGGCACCTTCAATGATGGAATCCGGGATTGCACCCAAGCCGGCAGTAATCATCATTGCTGCAAACGGAATGTTGAACCACAGGTTCATCGTGATGATACCGCTTGCGTGATACATCATGCCAAGCTTGATATCCATACCGAACAGAAGTCCAATGCGGTTAATCAGGCCGGAATCACGAATAATGGTAATCATTGCGTATACGGCGCACATTGCCGGTACAAAACGCGGAACCAGATACAATGTACCAATGGTCTTTGCAATTTTGGACTTGGTAAAGCGCAGATACAGTGCCAACAGATATGCCACAACAATCGCGATGGCAACCGTGACAAAAACAACGAACAGCGTAAACAACAGGTTCTTCAGCTGTGCCGGCTCCGTAAAGAAGTAGGCATAGTTGTCCAGCGTAAATGCACCGGTTTTTTCATCCTGAAAGCTCTGGATGACAGCTGAAATAATCGGGTAGGTAACGGTCAGCATAACGACGAGGAACGCCGGTATAACCATACCGTATGCCGCAAGGTTTTGTTTCAGACGTTTGCTCATATGATATTCCCCTTCGTTCTTATCAATACGTCGATATGATTATCCGAGAGTGCCGATCTCGTTATCCCAGCGCTCGTTGAAGTCAGTAGACAGATCACCGATGGACATAATGCGGAAGCTGCTGACATCCAGGTTCTCAACATCTTCAAAGCCGGTCATGTCAATCTTAGAGGTATCAATCAGCGGGATAGCAGCCATCTGCTTAACCAGAATTTCCTGTGCAGACTCAGACAGCATATAGTTAATGAATGCATATGCGCCTTCTTCATTGGAGCCGAAGGTCGGGATTGCCAGGGACTGGAAGGAACCAGTGAGTGCCGGATCAAGCTGGGTGATCTTGATGGTATCCTTCAGAGTACCTTCTGCACGCTGGGACAGAACCATGTCAGCCCAGTTCGGGCACATGTCGATTTCGCCCTGGTTCAGCAGGTCCAGAGTACCCTGGTTCTTGTTCGGGTAAACGATGGAGCCGCCGGAGGTGTACATATACTGATGCAGGTCTGCCAGATACTTGAATCCGTCATCCCAATTCTCTTCCCACTTTGCGTCGTCCGAGGTAATGGCTTCTTCATCCATGAAGTTGTATACAGAGGTACGTGCGAAGGAATCGCCAGCGCCGCCGGTACCCGGTGTATTGTAAGCAAAACGGCCCGGATTTGCCTTCATCCAGTCAACCAGCTCGTCCCATGTCTTAGGCGGATTAGCAACCTTTTCAGAGTCATATGCCAGGACAACGGTGGTGCCGCGGTACGGCTGAACATAATCTGCTGCAACACTGCTCTCTGCTTCAATGCCCTCTGCATTCGGAATCTTGCTGTCATCCAGCTTGACAAATGCTTCCTCTCCAATCTGGGAAACAACCTTGGACAGGTCATCGCCGCCCAGGTCAACCAGGTCATAATCGGTATCGGTCTGTCCTGCCTTGGATGCTGCTGCCAGCATGTCAGTCAGGGTCTGGGTACCGGTGCCGTTCAGCATGAAGTTCAGTTCAACCTCGTATTTGCCTGCATATTCAGAGTTCTTGTTAAAATCTTCGATCAGTGCTTCATAAACCTCACGGACATTGTCCGAACCGGTCGCCCACAGGGATACCTTGTTCTTGCTGGTAGAAGCAGCACTGCCGTTATCCGAGCTGCCGCTGCTGCCGCAGCCAGCCAGACCTGTCATCATCATTGCGCCAGCCAGAAGCGCTGCGACAAATCGTTTCATTTTCATTCTTTTTTTCTCCTTTTCTCGTCAATCTATCTGCAGGAGGTGTAACAAATTCCTGTTCATCCTCCAGGCAAATCTCATGTGAACGCCATCAGGTATTCGGGAACGTGGTATGCTTGCCGATTTTCAGGCTGACGGCATCATTTTCCTTCAGCTGACCGCTGATATCCCGGTCAATGAAGCATTTTACCACATCATCGCCATGCTGTACGGTAAGAGAAACATAATGTCCCATCAGCATGATGGTACGGACGGTTGCATCAAGGTCTCCCTTTCCTGCACCCTTCTCTACCACGATATCCTCCGGACGGACTGCAATGGTTCCATTTGCCTGCTTGATGAAATTCATTTCACCGATAAAGGAAGCAACATGCAGGGTCTGCGGGTTATCATAGATTTCTGCCGGTGTGCCGATCTGGTCAAACTTACCCTTGTTCATAACAACAATGCAGTGAGAAAGCGCCATGGCTTCCTCCTGGTCATGGGTAACAAAGATAACAGTAATGCCCAGATCACTCTGAATTTTCTTGAGCTCTTCACGCATCTGCTGGCGAATCTTGGCATCCAGTGCGGAGAACGGCTCGTCAAGCAGAAGCAGGGACGGCTTGAGAAGCAGGGAACGCGCAATGGCGATACGCTGCTGCTGTCCGCCGGACAGCTGTCCTGGATACTTCTTTTCACTTCCGCTCATGGATACCAGCGCAAGCATCTTTTTAATATCCTCGTCTATGGTCTTCTTTGGAACCTTTCTGAGCTTCAGGCCAAAGGCAAGGTTTTCATAAATGGTCATATGCGGCCACAGGTTATAGCTCTGGAATACCATTGCAGTCGGACGTTTTTCCGGCGGCAATGCAACAATGGATTTTCCATCAATGGTAATGTCACCACTTGTTACATCCAGGAAACCGCCGATTGTACGGAGAATGGTGGATTTGCCACAGCCAGACGGTCCAAGGAAGGTAACAATTTCACCCTCATACACATCAAGGTTAATATGTTCAACGCCGTCACCGTTGTCATATTTTTTGGTCATATCCTTGATCTGCAGTTTAATCTTGCGATCACTCATCATTCACTTTAATCCTCCAATGTCCTGTTATTTCATCTTAAAGCCGCCGGAAATCGCTTCTGGACCGATGTATTTGCGCATCAGGAAGATCATAACTGCTGACGGGATGATCAGCAGGATTGCAAATACTGCACCGATCTGTACCGCGGAAGAATCCAGTACAATACCGTACATGGCAACCGGCATGGTCTGAATCTTTGCCAGACCTACCAGCATGGTGCCCTGTGCTTCTTCCATGGATCCCAGGAAGGTATACAATGTAGCCATCGGCAGGGTGACCTTGAAGAAGGTGCGGATCGGTCCCGCTCCCACATCACGTGCCGCTTCCTCCTGCTGTCTGTGAACGGATCGGAAGGCACTGGATGGCAGCCATACCATGAACATCATGGAGTTAATCATGTGAATGATAACAACACCCACATAAGTACCCATCAGGCCGTATTTATAGAACAGTACAGCGATGGATGTGTAGATACCCAGCTTCGGAAATGCATTGGTCAGCAGGAACGACAGCATGAAGATCTTGCGTCCCCGGTACTTGAACCGTGCGATGGAATACGCCGCCGGGATGCAGAAAATCATTGAAACAATCGTTGTGACAATTGCAATCACGAAGGACTGGACGATGGAAGATACAAGACTCTTCTGGCTGAAGACATAGCCCCACCATTTAAAGCCCCATTCCTGCGGCAGGACATTGGGAACGCTGTATTCGTTGGCAAAAGCCAGCATCAGCATGTTCAGCAACGGTCCATAGAAGAACAGGATGAACACAGCGAGAAGCAGAAATTCCAAAAATTTCTTTTTTCCAACTGCATGGTA
>CAMBYS010000074.1 GCA_945872165.1 uncultured Clostridia bacterium
GAGTGGGATTCCTAAGGGAGAGACTCGCCGGTGAGTCTCTTCCTTAGGGACTAACGATTAGATTCGATTCTCTGCCTGTGCTGCCGCTACTTCTATCTGGAAAAACGTATACGGATTCACATTTCCTGTGGTTGGAAGCCCAAACACTTCCTGATATGCAAGGACTGCATTGCGGGTCTGCTCTCCATAATATCCGGTCTCCGGAATGGTTGGAATTTGCGGATAAACCGCAGCCAGCCGGTTCAGATTGCGCTGCAGCTGTAATACCGCATCGGATTGTGAACCAAGTACCAGCGTCGTGGGAATCGGCAAAGAAACCAGATTATGATTTGCATTCTGTTGGGATTCCAAAATCTGCTGATAGGCATTGAGCAGGGCATTCCATGTGTTTGGTCCTACAATTCCATCCGGTGTCAGCCCTACAAATTGCTGGAATGCAATGACAGCATCCCGTGTCTCCGGGCCAAAGATACCATCAATGGCAATGACCGGAACCGCGTCATTATATGTCCCTATCGTCGCCAGATAAAACTGAAGCAAACGGATATTTTGCCCCTGCATTCCTTCTGTCAAGGCAGTAGGCAGCTCACGGGATACCTCCTGCAGGGTAATCCCTTCTGCTTCCAGTTCAGCCAAATTGCGTACCGCATTGTTCACCAGTGTAATCTGATACCAGGTGGCAGGTCCAACCACACTATCCGGTGTCAGATTAAAAATCTTCTGAAATGCCACCACGGCATTATAGGTGTTTAAATCAAATACGCCATTAACCGGCTGAATTTTGGGAATCGCCGGATAATTGTTGGAAATCCGATTGAGACGATCCTGCATAATTTCCACTTCTCTGGAAACCGTACCAAGACGCAGAGGCGTTCCCGGATAGGATTGTACCAGCGGACGAATCGGAGCCGTGCGAATATCCAGCTCATCTCCATAATAATAGGTCAGAATTTCATAAGGCGTTAACCCCTGCTCAGCAAGGTCTACGGTTCCCCATTGACTGAGCCCTTCACATTGTACCCGCCTGCCATCACAATAAGCAGCAAACAATGGCTGGACATAACCCGGACGGGCAAGGTACTGGTCAAATAACTCATTGACAATATCTGCAATATTACCGAAAATATCCCGCCCTTCTACAAATGCTTGATCGTATGCTGTGGAATTGGTAATATCAAAATCATATCCGCGTGACCGATACCATTCCGTATAAATGCGATTGAGTGCAAAGGAAATCTGTGCATAGATATTGGCACGCAGGGCATTTTCCGGCCAGGTTGGGTATAATTCACTGGATGCCACATTCTGAATATATTCCAAAAATGGCACGGTAACATTACGGGCAGGCTGATTGGGCGGGCCAAGATGCACGGTAATATATTCCGGGATATAAGGAAATTCTGTCATGATTCTGTCCCTGATCCGGTAGGTCCTGTTTTGGGATTCCGGATTGTAATACGCTGGTTTAATTCTGCAAGGGAAGATGGCGGGATCATGGTAACAGGCAATGTGGTGGTAATCCCGGCATACACGGGTACATCCGTTACTGTGACCGGCCGATAATCCGGATGGTCAATATCTACCCGAAAGGATGCAAAGGGCGGTACCTCCTGTACATCCATATTGGCCAGAGAAGGTGCTTCCAATTCAATGGCTTCTGTGGAGCCACTGGTATCTGTGCGGACCGTCACACAGGGCTGCATGACATTGGTGTCATCGGGACAGTACACAGTGACAGCTGCCCCCATGACCGGCACCGCACCACGGGCAGCACGGGTTTGTACGATTAACTTACCTGTAGGCATATGGCAATCGAGTCCCCTTTCTTCCGATCTGTTTTCAATCGCATGGTATGCACCGCAATGGAAAAGCAGAACAAAAAAACAGCTGCCTTCCGAAGAAAGCAGCTGAAGGGGGTATGTTATGCCGGCTGGAACATATACATGGTATAGTAATTGCCTACCTGCATGAGAAATAGATAACCTTCATGCATACCAACCGCATATTGTTTGTCTTTTCCATCCTGGGTCACTGTCAGATATCCAGTCTGTGTATCATACTGGAAGGTACAAGCCTCCAGATCATCCTTATCACCGATTTTACCTGTGCCATCGTCATGTAACACCATGGTATACTTCCCACCAAAGGCATCGGTCCAGCTTCCAAGGAATTTTTCCTCCGGCAGGATTTCTCTATCCTCACGGAAATAGTAGCAGGAATCCTTATTCCAATAGCCTACCAGGATATCTCCCAGTACCGCACCAAAAATCTGTTCCTTGCCATCGGAATCGGACAGCACCACATATTCCAATTCTTTAAAGGAATCTGCCAGTTCAAAGCCATCTATATTTTTATAATACGAATAGGAACCATTCATGGTATCAGAAATGGTACTGGTATAGGTACCATCTGCATGGAAGGTAATCTCACGATCCTTGCCCGGTACAATCCAGGTACCATCTACCGTAACAGAAGGATTTTCTTCCACTTCATAGGTTTCAGATGCCACAATTTTTTTGGTACTTCCACAGCCGGTCAATAATCCGGTAAGCATGACCGCAGCGAGGACAAGGGACAACCATCTTTTCTTCATAACTATCTCCTTTGTCAGATGAAATTTTGTCAGATGAAATTTTGTCAGATGAAATTTGCAACACTATCATTATACTCGTCCAGACAACCGGAATCAATGCAAAACCAACTGGGAAATGATACAAAAAATGCCCACGGAAACAGCATCCGCGGGCATTTCAGACAAAATTAAGCTTCTTTTTCTGCTTTGAGCTGGCGAAGAGCCTGGGTTACAATTGCCTGGTCATCCAGATGGTTGGGTTCACCGGAAACACAGACAGAACCAATGACACCAGTACCCTTGAGGACAATCGGCATACCGCCGCCGCCTGGTGCATAATCATCCGGATTCAGTTTGCGGCTTTCCAGAGATTCTCCATTCTTCTCCAGCCAGCAGCCAAAACGCAGGGAACCCATCTGCATCAGTTCTACTGCATTGCGCTTGCGCTCCAGCCACAGCTCACTGTCCGGCAGGGAGCCATCCTGGAAATAACGGTATACTACCAGACCATTGATGGTGATTTCTGCAGCAATCGGATCTGCATAGTCAGCAGAAGCTTCATTGATGAGCTGACCCAGACGCAGGGCATCTGCACGGGAAAAAGAGGTAAATACCAGTTCCTGTTCTACTTGGGTCAGAGATTCAAATGTAACAGACATAATCCAATCTTCCTTTCCATACGATTTGTATAATATAAAACAATTTTTACATTACGGAATCAACCCCCGTAATTCTCTCCATGAAATTATGGTAGCATGGCAGGTTGGTAATGTAAAGACCTGAAAAACTGCTGTTTTTTGGCTGAAAATCTCAATTGAAGAAGATATAGGAAGCCCAATATTTGACACATAAGGAATAAATCTGTCGAAACTTTGCAGAAAATATTGTATTTCAGCATAGAGTTGGGTATAATGAATTGGTATCAGGGATGAACATAGCTATGGGAACAGGGGCTTCTTCCTGTGGCAGAATAAATCCAGCAGAGAGGAGATCAATTGTATGGATCATGAATTTGACCGAAAACCGGACGATTCTCAGGACAAGCATGAGCAGGCAAAAACCAGTTTTGAAGACCTGCAAAAGCTGATGGAACAGTTCAAAATCACTGCGGATGAAGCAAAAGCAGAACAGAAACCAAAAGCAACAGAACCGGCACAGGATGAAGGGGAACAGCCCCAGGATGAGCCGGTATTATCTGTAGATGAACTGATTGAACGTGCTGTATCCAGTGAGGAACAGCCGGCAGAAGCGCCGGAGGAAACAGAGGAATCGCCGGAACAAACAACGAAAGCATCAGAAAACGCCGTTACAGCTCCGGAAGCACCCACAGAGGAACCGGCTGCTCCTGTGAAACCAAAAAAAGAGGAGACCAAAAAGAAGCCTGCCAAAAAGAAGCCTGCTCCCAGAAAACAAGTCATCCGGAAGAAGGAAATGAAGCCGGAGCTGACACAGGAAGAACTGGAGCAGCAGGAACGGGAAGCCATTCTGGAAGGCAGTGCAAAACGCCGCCATCCGGATCAGCCGACAGCTACGGTCAGCCTGAATCAGACGAAAAAATCCGCACCGGCTAAAAAATCTGCCGCAGCCCAAAAGACCACCCCGCATAACAAAAAACATAAGAAAAACAGCAAGGCAGCTATGGCACGCAGACGGAAAAAACGCCTGATGCGGCTGGGTACCGTTGTGGTACTGCTGCTGGTAGCAGTTGTATTGGTGGTCTCTGCCGTCAAGGCACTGACCAACCGTTCACCCAAAGAGGATGCAGCGGCAGGTTCTGCTGTGCTGACAGAAGAGCAGAACCTGGAACAGAGAAAGAAGGAAGGCCCTGCCAGCCAGCAGGAAACCAAGCAGTATCTGGCCATTAAGGATGATGATTCCCTGCCCTCTTATGCAAAGGAATATCCCGGTCTGTATGCAAAGGCTTTGGATGAACCAAATACACTGAGCGATGAAAAGGTCTGCTATCTGACCTTTGATGATGGCCCGTCGACCTCCAATACCCCGGGTATTCTGGATACACTTAAGAAGGAAAACGTCAAGGCAACCTTCTTTGTGGTTACCAGTGAGATTGATGAGGAAACCGCACCCATTCTCCAGCGCATTGTGGATGAAGGACATACCCTGTGCATCCATGCCAATGAGCATAAATATGGCGATTTGTATGCATCTACTGAGGCATATCTGGAGGATTTCGCCAATGCATATGACAAGATTTATGAGCTGACCGGCTATCGTGTGCAGGGCTTCCGCTTCCCGGGCGGCAGCAATGGACAGGTCAACAGCAGCGGCTGCTATGACGATATTGTGACAGAAATGACCCGCCGCGGCTTTGAGTATTATGACTGGAATGCCTATGCCCATGATGCGGAGGGCGGCAACTATTCCGCAGAGGAAATGGCAGATATGGCAGTCCATGAAGTGGATATCAGTTCCCGTAATGATGTCATCCTGCTGATGCATGATACCTATGGCAAGGACAAGACTGTCTCTGCTCTGGAACAGATCATCAGCCAGCTGAAGGAAGAAGGCATCAAGATGCTGCCGATCACCAACAGTACCCGTCCGGTACATTTTGAAGTCAGTGATGCAACACCGCAGGAATATGATGAAAATGCGGAGGAAGAGTCTGACAGCGCAGAGGAGGATTCCGATTCCTCTGACAGTGACGGAGAAGAAACCGAATAAGACAAAATGATGTGCAGACACCGTGGGATTGGATTCTCACGGTGTTTGTTTATCCACAGCCATGCAACCAATTGCCCTTGACAATGGCAGCAATGGAGTTATTCTATTTTGTATATTTCTAATATTATTATACGAAAGGTGATAACGTATGCTGATTTGTAAGAGAAAGGTTTGTACGGCGGGAACGGTGACTGCTTTTGATATGCAGCTGAGTGCACTGAAATGGAAGGTAAAAAATTTCACAGATGGCGAGCTGTATGTATCCGCCGGGGAATGGGATACGGAAAATACGGTACGCATTGGAGCGGGAACCTATGAAATCATTGTAGACCGTATGCCGCAGACCGGTACGAGGAAAACCTCCCGGGTGCTGTATGTCTCCACGGAGGGTGATGGAGAGGTGGAAGTGATGATGGTGTGAGGCTGCATGCTGCTGCATACAGCCGAGCGAAGAGAAAGCGTCATGTTTGTGTATCAACCGTATCTCTGTGCAGATTCGTCAATCAGATGCTACTCCCTCAGTCACAATAAAATAGTGAGAAAGATATAAATTGGTTTGTATCCTCGCTCAGTTAGGACGGGGCCTCGCTCTCGCTACGCTCGGCTGCATTCAGCAGCACGCGACCTCCTCTGAGGGAGCCTTTTTTATCTTGCCTGTTTCATTATCCGCACAGCTGGCAAATCTGTGAAATTGTGTATTTTCAATTGTTTCCCAATGGGGTATAATAAGCACATCAAAAAGTTTTGAGGTGCAAATATGAAAGATGGATTTATTAAGGTAGCGGCTGCCACGCCGGAAATCCATGTGGCAGACTGCGTATTTAATGCAGACAATATTCTTTCCCTGTGCCGGGAGGCAAATGAAAAGGGGGTTCAGGCAATCGGTTTTCCGGAGCTGTGCCTGACCGGTTATACCTGTTCCGATCTGTTTCTGCATGATATCCTGCTGAACAGTGCCAAGGAACAGCTGCTGCGCATTGCAGAAGAAACCGCAGAAATGGACATGCTGATTGTCATTGGTTTGCCGGTACGTGTGGGCGGTACGCTGTATAACTGTGCGGCATTCCTGCACAAGGGTGCCATTCTCGGTATGATTCCCAAGCGCAACATCCCGAATTATACGGAATTTTATGAGCTGCGTCATTTTACTGAAGCAGATGACGATACGGAGGAATATCTGGAATGGGAGGGTAAGGAATTCAGTATCGACCCGAACCAGATTTTCTGCTGTACAGACATGCCGGATTTTGCGGTTTCCGCGGAAATTTGTGAGGATTTGTGGGTACCGAACCCGCCATCCAGTGATCTGGCAACCGCAGGCGCGACAATTTTGTTTAATCTGTCCGCTTCGGATGAAATCATTGGCAAGGCAGCGTATCGCCGCAATCTGGTATGCATGCAGTCCGGCCGCGGTCTGTGCGGTTATATTTATTGTGATGCAGGTCAGGGCGAATCCTCTACCGATCTTGTCTTTGCCGGACACAATGTCATTGCGGAAAATGGTACGCTGCTGGCTCAGTCTCCTCGGTTTACCACCGGTCTGACCATCTCGGAAATTGACGTCACACGTCTGACCTATGAACGCCGCCGGCAGAATACCTTCCGGGAAGGCTATGTGTCCCGGGTATGGTTTGATATGGAGCTGCGTGAAACCCAGCTGACCCGTCCGATTGCCCAGACGCCCTTTGTACCATCAAATAAGGATGACCTGGCAGAACGTTGTGAGGAAATCCTGACATTGCAGGCCACCGGTCTGGCAACCCGTATCCGTCATGCTCATGCCAAGACTGCCGTGGTTGGTCTGTCCGGCGGACTGGATTCTGCCCTGGCATTGATTGTGACCGTACATGCCTTTGATCTGCTGGGTCGTGACCGCAAGGATATTATTGCGATTACGATGCCCTGCTTCGGCACCACCAGCCGTACCAAGAACAATGCGCTGACGTTGGCTGCTGCCTATGGCACCACGTGTCAGACCATTGAAATCGGCGCATCGGTGACCCAGCATTTTATCGACATTGGACATGATATGGAGGATCACAGCGTCACCTTTGAAAATGGTCAGGCCCGGGAACGCACGCAGGTACTGATGGATGTTGCCAACAAGACCGGCGGCATGGTTATCGGTACCGGTGACCTGTCTGAGCTGGCACTGGGCTGGGCGACTTATAACGGCGACCACATGTCCATGTATGGCGTCAACGGTTCGATTCCGAAGACTTTGGTACGGTATCTGACAGCTTATGAAGCAGAACGTGCCGGCGGGGAAACCGGCCGTGTGCTGCGTGATGTACTGGCAACACCGGTATCACCGGAGCTGCTGCCGCCGAAGGATGGCGAAATTTCCCAGAAAACCGAGGAGCTTGTGGGTCCCTATGAGCTGCATGACTTCTTCCTGTATTATCTGCTGCGTTTCGGTATGGAGCCGAAAAAGATTTTCCGTCTGGCACAGCAGGCCTTTGCCGGCACGTATGATGACGCAACCATCAAGAAATGGCTGACCACATTTGTACGCCGGTTCTTTATCCAGCAGTTCAAGCGTTCCTGCCTGCCGGATGGCCCGAAGGTAGGTACGGTTACCCTGTCTCCCCGGGGTGACTGGCGTATGCCTTCAGACGCGGTCAGTGCACTGTGGCTGGAACAGTGTGAATCGTTATAAAAGAGACGTTTTTTCCCGATTGGGGCGGAGTGTGCATGCGTGCATTCCGCCCCGTTTTTTGTGTTGAACACTCTTTGTATATTTTACTGAAATGATTTTTTTATCGTTACCCAATTATGATAATAAGTGTGAAAAATAGTGGGTAAATTCTTGGTAAATTGAGGATTATACACAAAAAAAGTGCGTCAAATTATTGACAAAGATTTGAGAACCAGTATAATATTAACGTATACATGTGTGTTGTATACACATTAACCCGCATTCCAGAAGCTGCAATATGCCTTTTCGCTGAAAGCCAGATCAGCCCAAATGTGTAGAGCAGGCTTTCAGTTGGAATTCATTTTTTTTGGGAGGTTTACTGGTATGGATTTTAGGCTTACTAAAGAGCAGGCACTGGTTCAGAAGATGTGCCGTGAATTCGCGGTTAACGAAATCGAACCGATTGCTGCAGAAATTGATGAGCAGGAGCGTTACCCGTTTGAGACCGTAGAAAAGATGCGCAGATACGGCCTGATGGGCATTCAGTTCCCGAAGGAACTGGGCGGCTCCGGCGGCGACACCATCTGCTATTCTATCGCTATCGAAGAAGCAGCTCGCTTCTGCGGTACCACCGGCTGTATCATTTCTTCTCACGCAACTCTGGGTGCATGGCCGATCTTCAAGTACGGCACACCGGAGCAGAAGGAAACCTGGCTGCGTCCGCTGATCGACGGTCATAAGACCGGTGCGTTCGGTCTGACTGAGCCGAATGCCGGCACGGATGCTGCTGGCCAGCAGACCATCGCTGCAAAGCAGGAAGATGGTTCTTACATTGTAAATGGCTCTAAGGTATTTATTACCGGCGGCGGCATTGCAGATACCTACGTTATCTTCGCAATGACCGATAAGAGCAAGGGCACCCGCGGTATTTCCGCATTTATTGTAGATAAGAATGATCCGGGATTCTCCATCGGCAAGATCGAGCATAAGATGGGTATCCGCGGCTCCCAGACTTCCGAGCTGGTATTTGAAGACATGGTTCTGCCGGCAGACCGTCTGCTGGGCAAGGAAGGCCAGGGCTTCAAGATCGCTATGACCACCCTGGACGGCGGCCGTATCGGTATCGCTTCTCAGGCACTGGGTATTGCACAGGGCGCACTGGATCAGGCTGTTGCTTACATGAAGGAACGTGTACAGTTCGGCAAGCCGATTTCCAAGTTCCAGGGCCTGCAGTGGATGGTAGCTGACATGGAAACCCAGATTGAGGCTGCTCGTCTGCTGGTTCGCCGTGCTGCATTCAACAAGGACAATGGTCTGCCGTACAACAAGGAAGCTGCAATGGCTAAGCTGTTCGCTTCTGAGACCGCTATGGAAGTTACTACCAAGTGCCTCCAGATCTTCGGTGGCTACGGTTACATCCGTGAGTACCCGATGGAGCGCATGATGCGTGACGCGAAGATCACTGAAATCTACGAGGGTACTTCTCAGGTTCAGCGTATGGTTATCGCGAACAATGTACTTGGCAAGTAAGAATAGGGAGGAAACTGAATTATGAAAGTTATTGTATGCGTAAAGCAGGTTCCGGATACTTCTGGTAAGGTAGCTGTCAAGCCGGACG
>CAMBYS010000075.1 GCA_945872165.1 uncultured Clostridia bacterium
ATCATCAGATCTGCTGCCCATGCTACCTGCAGCTCAGACAGGCAGTCAAAGACATAAAAAGCATCATAGCCTTCCCGCTCCGCAATGTTATGCACTTCAATGGTAAAGGGTTCAAAACCCACATTCGGATCCAGTGTATACCGCTTTACCTCCGGACATTCCGGTATCAGTTCTTTATGCTGAGCAAAACGAATATAAATCAGATTTCGTTTATCCCGGATCGCCTGTTGAATATATGGTTCTGCAAAATGGCGAAAATCATCCACACAGGAAACCCGCCATACCACATTATCACCCAGGCGAATATGATCCAGTGCCTGATCCAAACCGGGAACACCGGATAAAATCGGTTCAAATGCAGCCATATCACAACACATCCTTTCAAGAATCTCCACAAAGCTGCCTGTCACACAAGGTGCTTGATCCGTTTCGTGCTGTTGTAATAAAAAAGGGCAGCGATGCCCTGAAAACCAGCACCGTTGCCTTTTTCTTTATTGTAGTATAAACAGGATATCATTGTCAATCTTTCATGGAACTTTTTTTGCAATTATCCCAGGTATCTTTCGCTTTTCTTACCATTCTCAGCACTTTACGTTAGGTTTAGGCGTGCTCTGCGTTATCCAAAAGAACTATATTATACTCCATAATAAGGATAGAATCTACTCTTCGTCTGTCTTTTTCTCCAGTCAGGAAAACATCGTATACCGCTTCCCTGACGTGATATCCCATTGGCTCTCTTATTCTGCTTTCTCATACCATGTCAGGACAGCTTCCAGATTCTCCTCACTGACACAATTACCGCCATGGAGCAGCAGCTCCAGCATGCTGTCCTCATCTGGTGTACGATCCTTCTTATTCGCAAGTTTCTTACCAACTGTCTTTGCCATCACAGTCATCATCATTTTGTAAATGCCATGCAGCTTTGCCATATCAAATCCACCCTGCAGGGTAAATACCGGCATGGAATCAGGCAGTTGATTTGCTTTCCGCACTTCCTCCAGCTGGGAACCTGACGCTCCCATGCCAACGCCGCAGACCACTTCGATCTGATATCGTTTGGCTGCCTTTGCATATCCCTGCACGTTGCCGGCCATCAGCCAGCCCAGATACAGAATACTGCTTTTAGCCGGTAATGCTTTGTCCGCTTTGGACAGTTCATATACAGGTAAGCTAGTTTTCTTTCCCAGTAATTCGGCATATTGTTTCGTATAACCGGTGTTGGATGTATATACAATTGCTGTCGGTTTCATACGCTGTCATTGCTCCTTTTCTCTGTCTGCTTCAGATACGCTCTGATTGTTGTTGATGCTTGATTCTTGTAACACGCAGCAGCAGGACCACAATAACCCCACACCAAATCCCAACGGGAAGCTTCAGAATGGGAAAAATTTTGAGAAACAGAACCGCGTAAAAAAACAGATCTGCTATGCTGTCCAGCCTTGCACCCCATGCGCTGGCTGTTCCTGTTTTCCGGGCAAGCCATCCATCCAGCACATCGGTAACGCCGGCAAGTGTATAAATGGCAAGAAACATGGCGGAGCATGCCGGTATAAATAACAGGCAGAACGACCCGATGATACGCAGAAAAGTCATGCTGTTTGCCGGATTTATAGGGATTTTCCCGTTTTTTGCCTCATATTTCATGATACATCGCCTAATGTCCTCTGTGTTTTTCTCTCCGTTTTTGCTGGCACAATTCCCGTATCAAAATGGCTCCATATCCTTCCCGGATCAGCATTTGCAGAGCTGTATCCAAAATTCTTTCCTTTGGAATTTTCGGACTGCTTGGCATAGAATCTCCTCCATAACAATAAACTCATTTACGATAAATCAATTTATTGTAAATCTATTTACAATATACGCCTGCCTGCATTAGCTGTCAATAACAGGTTTGCTGCAAAATTGACAACCGATATTTCTTCTTGCTTCTGTGATGCCATACTCCTCTAAGGAAACAGGATAACGTTTTTTTGTATCAAAACTTTTTATGGAGAAAACTGTCGATTTGTGGTAATATGGTAGGCAGCAAACCCTATATGAAATGAGTGTGACAGATTTATGATGAGCAAAACCCATCTTGCAGTAGGTGTCGGAACCGCTTTGGCACTGACGCAGCCGCAAACAGCAAAAGGATGCTGTCTGGCAATCATCGGTGGGATTCTTGGCGGTATGATGCCGGATATAGATATATTGGATAACGAGCATATGATGGATGCCATACATGGGCAGATCATCGTAGCCGGCATGACAGCAGCCGTACTCGTCATGGATCATTTTGCCCGTTGGGGAGTCTGTAAAGAGTTATTTTCAAGAGATCCCATGCTTCTGATTTGGGGCATCATTGCCTGGATTGTATTATATGGCATTGGCATTCCCCAGCCTCACAGGGGATTTACCCATTCTCTATTGGGACTTATTGCATATACCATCCCGGTTGCATTGATTCTTCCGTCGGCTGTTCCCTGTTATGTGATCGGATTTGCCTCACATCTTGTGATGGATCTTCTCAATAAAAGGAATATCCGTCTGCTCTTCCCTCTGAACTGGGGATTTTGTTTCGGCGTATGCTATGCCAATAAAGCAGCGAATCAAATTCTGCTGTATACAGGATTATCATTCAGCTTGATTTTTTTATTCCATAGGTTCTTTTTGTAATCAGGCACAACGTTTCAGGAGGAAATTTATGATAAAGATATTATTTGTCTGCCACGGCAACATCTGCCGAAGCCCGATGGCAGAGTTTGTCATGAAGGATATGGTCCGAAAAGCCGGACTGGAGAATCAATTCCATATTGCATCCGCCGCAACCAGTGGGGAAGAGCTGGGCAATCCGGTGTATCCGCCGGCACGCCGCAAGCTGGCAGAGCATGGTATTGACTGCTCCGGCAAAACTGCCCGTCGGCTGAGAAAAAGCGATTATACACAGTATGATCTGCTGATTGGCATGGATCAGGCCAACCTCCGCAATATGCATCGGATGTGCGGCGGCGATCCGGAAGGCAAACTGCATCTGCTGCTGGATTTTACCAACCGACCCGGAAATGTGGCTGACCCATGGTATACCGGCGATTTTGAAGCAACCTGGCGTGATGTGGAGCAGAGCTGTCAGGGACTGCTGCAGGAGCTGGCACAGGAATGATGGAATTGCATATACATAAAAACCGTTCTTGCCTATATGAGCAGGAGCGGTTTTTTTCACGCAACAAAAAATAACCGCAACATCCAACCAAAGGGAAAGACATTGCGGTTTACATCATTTCGGCAGCCTGCTATGTTTTTTGTTGTTCCAGTATGTGATTGATTTGCGGCTGCGGAAATGTTGGTTTCGCCTCCACCTGCTTTCACGTGGAAAACAGATGGAAATAAAAAAAGATAGATAGAGTAGGCAACATACCGGGTTGCCGGAACCGGGACACGAATCCCGTTCCAACAACCGATAAGAAATTAGGGAATAAGGTTTGGCAATGTATGATAAATACCTTGCGGTATTGTTAGCCGAACGGATAAGTACGTTCAAATTCTTCCATGGATGCCATGACAGCACCCTTATGTGAGACAGTCATTGCCGCATATTTTGCGGAAAATTCCAAGTATTTTTTCAGTGTTTCTCCCGTCAGGGTATCCAGATCCTCCAGCTCAACTTTATCCCGTACCAGCTGGAACAGGAAGGAACCGGCAAAGGAATCTCCGGCACCAGTGGTATCCACAACCGGTGCATCTACGACGCCATACTGTGCTTCCGCATTTCGGGTATACACTGCGGAGCCATCGCCGCCTTTGGTAACCAGCAGCATACGGCATTCGCCTTCAAACAGCTGCCTGGCAGCTTCCTGCTCATTGCGGCAGCCGGTGACAAATTCCAGTTCATCATCTGAAAGCTTGACAATATTGGCATAAGGCAGGAATTCACGAATGGCTTCCCGACATTCTGCCGGAGAATTCCACAGCGGCAGACGGACGTTTGGGTCAAAGCTGATCATCATGTGCTTTTGTTTTGCCAGTTCAATGGCACGGCGATGGGCTTCTTTTACCGGCCAATCTACCAGATCCACCGAACAGAAATGCAGAATGCTGCAATCTGCCATCATTTCCGGTGTGATCTGCTCCGGAGAGAGGAACAGATCCGCACTCGGATTGCGGAAAAAAGAGAATTCACGGTTGCCGGTGGCATCCAGAGAGACAAATGCCAGACCGGTATTGGCACGCTTGGTCTGAAACACAAAGTGTGTATCCACGCCATTGATGCGCAGGACATCAAGAATATGCTCGCCAAATGCATCCTCACCAACCTGTGAGATCATGACACCGCTGCCGCCTAACCTGCTGACTGCTGTGACGACATTGGCCGGCGCACCGCCTGCCACACGTTCAAAATGTGTTACCTCACGCAGGGCACAGCCCTTCTGCTGTGGTACAAAATCAATCAGCAGTTCGCCAATTGCTGCAACTCGTCTCATAAAATCCGCTCCTTTACTCTGCAAGATAGGTAAATTCCATTGCCTTCATATCATATATTTCTGCTTTGCCCTGTCCGCCAAGCAGCAGGGTATCTGCCCGCTGCGGATAAAAGCGTGTGCTCATCACCTGTTCCCCATCATTGAGGAACAATTCCAGTGAGGAGGTATCCTTCAGGATGCGCAGATTGCGCAGCTGCTCGGTCTCAGCCACACGCTGGGTGCGTCCACAGCCGCTTGCTTCTGTCAGTGTCAATGTCAGCAGTCCGTCTCCGTACTCAATGACTGCCCCATCTCCCAACATCACATGCAGATGGAGGCTATCATTGGTAATCTGAATGTCCGCTCCCTCTGCCAGTGTTTCTCTGGTAGTTCCGTTAAAGGCAACGGTGCGATGATTGGTATGCAGCTGCTCCAGCTCCCGTACCGGTACGGCAGTAATGCGTTCCCCATTCCAGTGCAGTTCACGGGGCACACTCATGGCATGCTGCCAGCCGGATTCATTGGCTGTAGGATTGGTATACTCCGCATCCGGCATGCCCATCCAGCCAATGACAATCCTGCGTCCATCCGGTGCTTCAAAGGTTTGAGGCGCATAGTAATCAAAGCCTACATCTGCCTCCGTATAGTCTCCCAATGTATAAGCTCCTCGGAAATCACCATTCAGCGGGAAATACCCACAGGAATATACATTCTGGAAGTGATTGCCCTGGCGGCTGACGCCCTGGGGAGACATGGACAGGATATACTGGCCATCCACACAGAACAAATCCGGGCATTCCCACATATAACCAAAGGGTTCCGGGGTTTTCAGGGTATTGATATGCTTCCAGTGCAGCTTATCCTCTGATTCATAAACCAGCACTTCCCCCACGCTGTCCTTTGTTCTGGCACCCAGAACCATATAATAGCGTCCATCCTGCTTCCAGACCTTCGGGTCACGGACATGGCAGCTCAGGTCAGCCGGATAATCCTTATTTTCCAGCAGCACCTGATTGCTGTCCACATGGATGCCATCTCTGGTGATAGCCAGCGCAGTGGAGGAACCCCTGCCATTGTTGATGAAATCATACTCTCCCGCAAATTTTACGCTGCCGGTATAGTACAGATACAGGGCATCCTCTTCCACCAGTGCGGAGCCGGAATAGACACCGTGCAGATTCCAGGGCTGATCCGGGCACAGGGGCACCGGCTGCTGGGTCCAGTGCAGCAAATCCGGACTGGTCCAATGTCCCCAGAAAATCACACCCCGATTGGCATTAAAGGGGCTGTATTGATAGAAAACATGATAATTTCCATTATACCAGCACAATCCATTGGGATCATTCATCCAGCCTACCGGCGGCATCAGATGGAAGCGCAGGCGGCGTGGGTCTGCCGCTACCTTTGCCCGATCCTCCTGTTCAAAATGCCGGACCAGACGGTTTAAATCTCGATTCAGTGCATTCATGCTGAAACTTCCTTACTTCGTTACGGTAATAAATGTATCGTTTGCCTTAATTTTACCCAGCTTGCCGGAAATATCCCCATAATCCTCAGAATTGGTGACAATAACCGGTGTTACAGTCTTATAGCCAGCCTTATTGATGGCTGCAATATCAAATTCCATCAGCAGGTCACCTGCCTGTACATGCTGTCCTTCTGTGACATGGGGCTGATAATGCTTGCCATCCAGCTGAACGGTATCAATGCCAATATGGATGAGGATTTCCAGACCATTGTCGCATTCCAGACCGATTGCATGACCCATCAGGGTGGATACGGTACCTGCACAGGGAGCAAATGCCTTGCCTTCCGTGGGGTCAATGGCATAGCCCTTGCCCAGGACTTCTGCGGCGAAGGTTTCATCACCGGTTTCTGCCAGTGTAACTGCCTTGCCGGTCAGGGGAGCCAGAACCACCGGGTTGCTGTCCTTAGCTGTGACAGTTACCTTTTCCACCGGAGCGGTTTCCGGTGCCGGTGCACCATTTGCCAGCTTCTCATTTTTATAGCCAAACATCCAGGTCAGTACAAAGGATACACCTGCTGCAATCAGGAACATCAGAATATATTTGACCGGTGCATTGAGGCACAGCAGAATACCGAAGATACCGGTAACACCGGTGCCGGTAGCACCCAGTTCGGTGATGGAGGCGAACATCGCACCGCAGCCGCCGCCGATGCAGGCACAGATGAACGGGCGGAAGAAACGCATATTAACACCGAAAATTGCCGGTTCTGTGATACCCATGAAAGCAGACAGCGAGGACGGCAGTGCCATGGCCTTGAGCTTCTGGTCACGGGTCTTAAGTGCAACTGCCAGTGCTGCGGCACCCTGTGCAATGTTTGCGGCAGATGCCAGCGGCAGCCAGTAGGTGCAGCCAAATTCCTGAATCTGTCCGAGGTCAATGATGGTGTACATGTGATGGATGCCGGTAACAACCGTCGGTGCATACAGTGCACCCATAACCAGAGAACCAATGCCGAAGGGCAGAGAAATCAGTGTCTGAATACCGTTAATGATGCTGGTTTCCACGAGGTTGAATACCGGACCGATGATGGTCAGGGTCAGGAAACCGGTAACGAATACCGATACAAGAGGGGTAACGAACAGGTCAAACATTGCCGGAACATGCTTGTGCAGGAACTTTTCAATCTGGCACATCACGAATACTGCAATGATTACCGAAATGACATGTCCCTGATAACCGACCATCGGAACCTGCCACAGGCCAAAGACATCCAGATAATTTTCCACACCGCCGGTCATCGTCCATGCGTTCTGCAGATTCGGATGAATCATAATCATACCGATGACACCGCCGAGGAACGGGTTGCCGCCGAATACCTTGCCGGCGGAGAAACCGATCAGAACCGGGAGGAATACATATGCTGTATTGGAGAACAGGTTTGCCAGTACAAACAGGGTGTTCTCATTGGACATGCCGATGTAGCCGTTGTTAATGAGGAAGTTGAGTGACTCCATAATGCCCATCAGGAAACCGGATGCCACGATAGCCGGAATGATGGGAACAAAAATATCGCCCAGGGTCTTGATAAAGCGCTGGAATGGATTGCCCTTCTGGGCTGCTGCTGCCTTGACATCCTCTTTGGACGCAGCAGCGGCACCGGACAGAGCAATAAATTCATCATATACCTTGTTGACGACGCCGGTGCCAAAAATAATCTGCAGCTGACCGGATGCTTCAAATACACCCTTGACGCCTTCAACCTCTTCCAATGCCTGCTTGTTGCACTTGTTGTTGTCTGCGATAACCAGACGCAACCGTGTGGCACAATGGGCAGCAGACACAATATTGTCCTTACCGCCGATCTGTTCCAGAACGCCGGCTGCTGACTTTCTGTAATCCATATGAAACTCCTCCGTACCTTTTTCATGTTGTTTGTGAAACCGATTTCTCTTATGTTTCACATTATATCAGATCGTCAGAAAAAATAAAGAGAAATACTTACCAAAAAATTTCTATTTTTTACAGCATATCGCCTAAAACCGAGGAGTTTGATTGTATGTCTCTTGAAAATTTTTGTGAAATCAGTTTCACTTATCACCTGTGTATCCCAGCACAGACTCCTGTGGAATGATTTCATATCCAAGCTCCACACGCTTTTTCATATCCATACCGCTGTCCAGAATCTGCAGCAGCATTTGTGCCGCTTCTGCACCGGCAGTTTCCAGAAACAAATGCACAGTGGTCAGCCGTGGGGTAACAATTTCCGTCATACGGGAATGTCCCATGCCCACAATGCTCACATCCTCCGGAATCCGTTTGCCAATCCCTTTGATATACTGCATGGCGCCGATAGCCAGGGTATCGGTTGCGCAGAAAACCGCATCGGTTTCCGGAGCACGTTCAAACAGCTGCTGTGCTGCCCCATTGCCATCCTCCAGATTGAAACCGGTGATAATCATATGATCCTCCGGAATTTCCAGCCGGGCTTCCCGCACTGCTGCCATAAATCCGCTTCTGCGTCCCGCGCCTACCGCTGCATCCTTCTGTGTTACACCGATATAACCCAGATTCTTTTTCCCGCTTTCCAGCAGGACACGGGTGATATCCCGTGCGGCATCGCTCTCATTGTGATACACACAGGACAGATATTCCAGCTTCTGGCTCAATGCCACCACCGGAATGGGATAATTCTGCAGCAGCGCACGGTGCTTTGGATTCTGCATGGTAGCGAAAAAAATGACGCCTTCCACCTGTCCTTTCTGAAACAGTTCCAGATATTCCAGTTCCTTGTCCACATTGTTCTCTGTGTTGGCAAGCAGCATGGCAAATCCATTGCGGTTCAATACAGAGGAAATACCTGCTACCATGGCGCTGATGCTTTCCGAGTTGATTTTGGGCAGAATCACGCCAATCTGCCGGCTTTTCCCGGTTCGCAGAACCTGTGCCTGCCGGGATGGTACATAACCGGTCTCATCAATGATCTTCTGAATGCGCTGTTTTTTCTCTTCACTGACATAGCCATGGTTCAGATATCTGGAAACACATGCCTTGGAAACTCCCGCCAGTTTTGCAATCTCTGAAATCGTCATAATGCCCTCCTCTGAATGATTTTCAATATGAAATTGGTTTCATCCTCTGTTTATAGTATAGCACAAACTGTAACAGTCTTCAATTGACGATCCATTCCGTCCGCATAAAAAACGGAACCGACAGGCTGTCCGTTCCGTTTCGCTGTTTTGATACATGTTTCAAGTATATTTTTTGTCGGGGATATGCAAGCGGTACCGGTTTTACCGGTTCAGCCGTTTCAATGCTTTCTTTGCTTTTTGGCTTCCCTGTTTCGCTGCTTTCTGATACCAGGAAATTGCAGCAGAAATATTTTGTTTCATTCCTGCGCCATATTCCAGACACCAACCATAGTTGAACTGTCCGTCAGCATGACCCTGTTCCGCCGCTTTCTTGTACCATGCCACACCTTCCTGCTGGTTTTGCGGTACGCCTGCACCGTTATGCAGGCACCAGCCGTA
>CAMBYS010000076.1 GCA_945872165.1 uncultured Clostridia bacterium
GAGCACGAGCATCACCACGAACATGGAGAAGCATGCGGCTGCGGACATGACCATGCACATGAGCATCACCACGAGCATGGAGAAGCATGCGGCTGCGGGCATGACCATGAGCACGAGCATCACCACGAACATGGAGAAGCATGCGGCTGCGGACACGACCATGAACATGAGCATCATCACGAGCATGGAGAAGCATGCAGCTGCGGACACGACCATGAGCACGAGCATCATCACGATGCGGAAGAAGAACCGGTGCAGCGTTCTGCTGCCATTGGCGGTGAAACCCGGATATATACCATCGAAAATCTGGACTGTGCAAACTGCGGCGCAAAAATTGAACGCCGTATCAATGCCATGGAAGGCGTGTCTGACGCGGTTCTGACCTTCGCCACCAAGCAGCTGCGGGTCACTGCGCCGAATCATGACGGGCTGGCGGAAAAAATGGTGCAGACTGCCCGGGCAGTAGAGCCGGATGTGCGTATTATTCCGCCGGAAACGGCGAAAAAACAGCCGAAACAGCAGGATGAGAGCAATAAAAAAGCCATTTTGGAGCTGGTGGTCGGTGCCCTGTGCATGGCAGCAGGCATTGCGCTGGAACAGGTTTCCATGCCGGCGGAAATCGTTGTATGTGTCATTGGCTATCTTGTTCTTGGCAGGCATGTGGTATGGACAGCCCTGCGCAATTTGGTCAGCGGTCATGTATTTGATGAAAATTTCCTGATGACGGTAGCCACCCTTGGTGCCTTTGCCATCGGTGACTATCCGGAAGCTGTGGGCGTTATGCTGTTCTTCCAGATTGGCGAGCTGTTTGAGCACGTTGCCGTGGAACGCAGCCGTTCACAGATCATGGATGCAGTGGATATGCGTCCGGAAACTGTGCAGTGGGAACATGACGGCAAGATAGAAACCATTCCGGCAGAAGAAGCAGAAGTGGATGATATTCTGGTTGTCCGTCCGGGTGACCGCATTCCGTTGGATGGAGAGGTAGTAGAAGGCGAAAGCTTCCTGGACACCTCTGCGGTGACCGGTGAGCCGGTTCCGATTCATGTGGCAGCAGGAGATGCACTGGTTAGTGGGTGTGTGAATACCTCCGGTCTGCTGCGCATGCGCGTGACCAAACCGTTGTCTGAATCCATGGTAACCCGGATTCTGGATGCCGTGGAAAATGCAGCGGCGAACAAGCCGAAAATTGACCGGTTTATCACACGGTTTGCCCGTGTTTATACACCGATTGTTGTAGCAATAGCTGTACTGACTGCGGTGATTCCGTCTCTGATTACCGGAGAATGGCAGCATTGGATTTATACCGCATTGACCTTCCTGGTTATCAGCTGTCCCTGCGCATTGGTGCTCAGTGTGCCGCTGGCATATTTTGCAGGAATCGGCAGTGCCTCCCGCAAGGGCATCCTTTTCAAGGGCGGTGCATCTCTGGAACTGTTGGCAGATGTCCGGGCAGCAGCACTGGATAAGACTGGTACGATTACAAAGGGAACGTTTACCGTGACCGGATTGGAGCCGGTGAACGGTTTGACAGAGGATCAGCTGCTGCGGCTGGCAGCAGGCTGTGAACAGTCCTCTACCCATCCGATTGGTGTGAGCATTGTTGCGGCGGCAGAGCAGAAGCAGCTGGAGATTCCGGCAGCCCATGAGGTACAGGAAACCGCGGGACATGGCATCTGTGCGGTAATAGAGGACAATACCGTGCTGTGCGGCGGCAAAAAGCTGATGGAGCGGTATGATATTTTCCTGCCGGAGCTGCCGGATGCAGGTGGTGCAACCGTGGTTTACGTAGCATGCAATCGGCAGTTTGCCGGACGAATCTGTATTTCTGATACCATGAAGGAGGATGCAGTACAGGCAATTGCTGCTCTGAAACGGCAGGGAGTTGCCTCTGCTATGCTCACCGGTGACGGAGAAGAAAGTGCCAGAGCAGTTGCGGCACAGGCGGGTGTAGACCGTGTGGATGCTCATTTGCTGCCGGAGGAAAAGCTGGAACGGCTGCAGGATATTCGCCGGCAGTATGGTCCGGTGATGTTTGTAGGTGATGGTATCAATGATGCGCCGGTGCTGGCTGGTGCAGATGTAGGTGCCGCCATGGGTACTGGCGCTGATGCTGCCATTGAAGCGGCGGATGTGGTATTCCTGACCGGAGAACTGTCTGCGGTTCCCCAGGCAATTGCACTGGCAAAGCAGACCGCAGCCATTGCAAAGCAGAACATTGTGTTTGCACTGGCAATCAAGCTGGCGGTCATGATACTTGGTCTTGCAGGGATTGCATCCATGTGGCTGGCAGTATTCGCGGATACCGGTGTTGCCATGCTGTGTGTACTCAATTCCATCCGCATATTGTATAAAAAGTAAAAAAATGGCATAAAAACCGTCGGGGCAGATGCTCCGGCGGTTTTGTAATCTTAGGGATAGAACAGCGTTAATTCTGATGCCGGACGATGGAATATTCATCGCCGGGACGGTAATACGGGCAGTTGTCAAAAGTATCCTGAATGAAGTGGCGCATTTCGTCCTCATCCAGATCCTGCTCGCAGACAGAATAACCATATTCCTCATCATAAGTAAAATACATGCAGTCATCACATTTGCTTGCCATAGGTCAAAGCTCCTTTGTTTATGAAGGTTTGCGGAATACCCAGTTCCGCTGGATAAAATAGCTGATGCAGAACAGGAAGGTATCCACCAGAATTTTTATCACCGTCAATGGCAGGGGCAGGAAGGACAGCAAGGTCACCAGTCCGCCGCTTGCCAGCATCTGGCACAAAAACAGAATCAGATAACGGATTCCCTGAGCTTTCCAGTCCTCCTCCCGGCTGCCAAAGCTCCAGTTGCGGTTAAGGGTAAAATTGAATACACCGGAACAGATGCGGGCAGCAACAGTTGCGGCAAGAATCGCCTGCGCCGTGCGGGTGGGAAGCAGGCAGGAAAATAACGCAAACAGGGCAATATCCACCACAAAGCTGCTGAGGGAGGCTGCCACAAACCGCAGGGGCATGGCATAAATTCGCGCGGAATCCACAATGGGACGAAAATGGGAGACAGCATTGCCATCCTCATAAATCGTTTCAATCGGCAGATAATAAAGTGGCAGTTTGTTTTGTGCTGCGGTGAACAGGAAATTCATCTCATATTCATACCGGCTGCCGGGGACAGACAGGGAAAAATCAAAAAATGCGGAGGGGATACCCCGCAGTCCGGTTTGTGTATCCGGACAGGCAATGCCGGTGGACAGACGGAAAAACAGTGAGGTGAACCGATTGCCGAACCGGCTGCGCGGAGGAACCTCCGAACCGGAAAAATCCCGTGTGCCCAGTATGATGTGATCCGGCTGTTGTACCGTTTCCCGGGCAACCCGCAGGATATCCGGGACAGCATGCTGACCGTCTCCATCCGCCGTGACCACGCCTTGCAGGTCGGGATACTGTTCCATGGCGGCACGCAGTCCGGTGCGGATGGCAGCACCCTTGCCCTGATTGACCGGATGGCGTACCACCGTACAGCCAAGATCGGCGCATTGGTCAAAAAAGGAACGGGTCTCAGGGCTGCTGCCGTCATCAATGAGGATGATTTTATCTGCGCCGCCGGACCGCAGGGCTTCTGCCAGCCGTACCAGTGCTTCATTGGGATCCAGAGACGGGATCAGAATGGCAATATTCATATAGGATCCCTCCCTTTCCTCAGTCAAACAATGACATAAATTCCACCCGGGGTGCGGTAAAGGTTTTGCCGTTCAGGTATGCCAGGGCGCCGGCATCGGTGGTGAAATCAAACCGCAGCTTATGGGAACACAGCGCCTGGGATTTGCGGTGGTATTTCCGGTTCATTTCATTGGTACCATATTTGCTGTCACCCAGCAATGGGCGTCCCATATGGGCAAACTGAGCACGCAGCTGATGGGTGCGTCCGGTAATCAGATCGCATTCCACCAGAGACAGCTCCGGGGTTTCCTTCAGAACATGGTATTGGGTAATGGCAGTGCGGGCACCGGGGACCGGGCGGTCGTGCACCGTGACACGATGCTCTGCTTCATGCCGCAGGATATAATTCTGAATGCGTCCGTCCTTGGGACGTACATGGCCGCAGGTGACACAGAGATAACTCTTATGGATTTCCCGGTCACGGATTTTCTGGTTCATTACCCGCAGGGCTTCGGCGGTTTTTGCCGCAATGACAATGCCGGAGGTGCCCCGGTCGATGCGGTTGCACAGAGAAGGAGTAAAGGAAGCCTCCGCATCCGGATTCCACCGTCCATACTGGAACAAATAAGCCTGAATCCGGGCAATCAGGGTATCGGTGGTGCCGTTGTCATCCGCATGCACCACCAGACCGGCAGGCTTGTTCACCAGCAGAATATGGTCGTCCTCATAGATGACGGAAATATTTGGTTTCACATGCAGATAGGCCTCGGTTTCACTGCGTTTTTTGGGCGCTTCAAAAAATTCATCATTAATATACAGCTGCAGGACATCCCCCTCCTGCAGGCGGTAGGCAAAGTCGGTACGCTTGCCGTTGACCTTGATGCGTTTGATGCGGATATATTTATGCATCAGCCCGCCGGGCAGATGCGGAACAGCCTTTTCCAGAAACTTATTCAGCCGCTGGCCGCTGTCATTTTTTTGAATGGTGAACTGTTTCACAGCCTGATAACCTCCTGCCGTTGCTTCATGCATTTAGTTTAACCGCACCGGCAGGGAAAAGCAATCTTTTTTCCGCAGAATACCATGACTTTCTCCTTTCATGGGCGGAAACCGGCAGAAAAAACATCTGTCACTTTTTTACAACAAAACAGGGGAAATTCCAAAAGTTTTTTACGGGAAAATTACCATAAAAAGCTGAAATTTTTTTAATTTTGTGATATAATACATAAATCCTGAAAATGTGGGATGGAATGCAGAGTTTACTGTTGACAAACTGTGTTTTCATGGGGTATACTAACAATTGACCGTCAGCGAGGATTGCTATGAAACTCGATTTGAAACGTATCTCGGTAACAGATGGAGCGGTGATTCCGTTTTCCTATGATGCCGACCTGACCAAAGAGGAAATGAACGGGGAATACCCGTTCCGTACACCGGTTCATATCGAAGGGGAGGTCCGGAACCATCTGGGCGTCCTCAAGCTGCATGCAACGGCAAACGCACTGTATGAAACACGGTGTGCCCGCTGTCTGACGCCCGTAAATGTGGATCTTGACGTAACGTGTGACATGATCCTGTCACGCGAGGAACAGAAGGATGACCGGGATGACGTATATCAGCTGGAAGGCGACAGCATTGAGCTGGATGATATTGTGATTCCCGCACTGATTCTGGAAGTCGATTTTGCATACTACTGCAAGCCGGACTGCAAGGGCCTGTGCCCGAAATGCGGGAAAAACCGGAATGAAGGTCCCTGCGGCTGTGACGGACGTGAGATTGACAGTCGACTGGCTGTCCTTCAGAAACTTCTGGACAAGAAGGACTGAAGACACTGCAATTCATCAAAAAAGAACTTTAAGGATAGACAGAGGAGGTGTTACCGAAATGGCAGTACCAAAGAGAAAGACTTCTAAGGCAAGACGTGATACAAGACGTAATAATGTTTGGAAGCTGGCTACTCCGGGTCTGGTTAAGTGCCCGAAGTGTGGCGAACTGAAGCTCCCGCATCAGGTTTGCAAGGCTTGCGGCTCCTACAACGGCCGTGAAGTCCTGAAGGTTTCCGAGTGATTTCGGAGCACCCCGGCAGATTGAACAGAAAATAGAGAAGGGGACTATGGCTTCCTTCTCTATTTTTTTGCCGTAATTCGGCAGGCAATCTTGACGGGAACGCTGAGAAATGCGATAATCGGAACAAGAAGCAAACCGTCCCGGCTGAGACTGTTTGCGGGCAGTATCCATGGGATGCTGCCAGGGATAAAAGGAAAATCCAGTGAAAAAACTTGTCATCAGGGGTCACATATCTGCTGCCTGCCATGGAACATGACAGCGGTTCCTGCAAGCTGTTTTTGCAGGACTGGGGCAGTGCAGGTTTATGCCCTGTGGACAGAAAGGAGTATTCATATGGCGAAGCCAGTTGTAGCAATTGTGGGACGACCAAATGTGGGAAAATCCCAGCTGTTTAACCGCTTTGCGGGAAAACGCCTTTCCATTGTGGAAGATACGCCGGGCATCACCCGTGACCGCCTGTATGCGGACTGTGAGTGGCGTGGACGCACCTTTCAGGTTGTGGATACCGGCGGTATTGAGCCCAGCACCGACAGTGAAATTTTGAAATTTATGCGTGTGCAGGCAGAAACTGCCATTCAGGCAGCAGATGTCATTATTCTGATGACCGATCTGCGCAGCGGCATTACCGCGACAGATCAGGAGGTAGCAGCCATGCTGCGCCGTTCCGGCAAGCCCATTGTGCTGGCAGTCAATAAATGTGACAGACCGGGCACGGAGCCGCCGGAGTTTTATGAATTTTATAATCTGGGTCTGGGGGATCCTTATGCCATTTCCGCTCTGCATGGCTATGGCACCGGCGATCTGCTGGATGCCTGCTATGAGCATTTCCCGGAGGAAACAGAGGAGGAAGAGGACAGCCAGTTTATTAAGGTTGCTGTCATCGGCAAGCCGAATGTGGGCAAGTCCTCTCTGATTAACCAGATTTTGGGTGAAGAGCGTGTGATTGTCAGCAATGTGGCAGGCACCACCCGTGACAGTGTGGATTCCCATTTTGAAAACGAAAAGGGAAAATATCTGCTGATTGATACGGCAGGTATCCGCAAACAGTCCAAGGTTAACGAAAAAATTGAAAAATTCAGCGTCATGCGTTCCCTCATGGCAGTGGAGCGGGCAGACGTCTGTGTGATTATGATTGATGCAACCGAGGGCGTTACCGAGCAGGATACCAAGGTTGCCGGTGAAGCCCATGATGCAGGCAAGGCATGCATCATCGTTGTCAATAAATGGGATCTGGTGGAAAAGGATGGCAAGACCATGGAGCAGTATACCCAGCGGGTACGCATTGGGCTTGCGTATATGCCTTATGCTCCGGTATTGTTCCTGTCTGCCAAGACCGGTGCCCGTGTGCATAAGCTGTTTGACTGTATCAATGAGGTTTATGAGCAGAATGGCCGACGGATTCCCACCGGTCAGCTCAATACGCTGCTGGCAGAGGCAACTGCCCGTGTCCAGCCGCCTACCGATAAGGGCCGCAGGCTGAAGATTTATTATATGACCCAGTCCGGTGTCCGTCCGCCTACGTTTGTCTGTTTCTGTAATGATGCACAGCTGTTCCATTTCTCCTACCAGCGGTATCTGGAAAACCAGATCCGGGAGGTATATGGGCTGAATGGTACACCAATCCGCATGATTATCCGTGAACGGAATAATAAGGAGAACGATTGATGGGTACCATTCTGTTTCTGGTTGCTATAGGATATCTGCTGGGCAGCTTTAATTCCGCCATTGTGGTATCCAAGGTATTTATGGGCTATGATATCCGCACAAAAGGCAGTGGAAATGCCGGGCTGACCAATTCCTATCGCTGTATGGGAACCAAGCCGACGGTTTTCGTCCTGCTGGGTGATATTGCCAAGGCTGTGATTGCCTCGGTGATCGGCAGCATGATGATGGGCTCACTGGGTGTGCTGATTGCAGGCTGCAGTGCGATTATTGGTCATATGTTCCCGCTGTATTTCCGCTTTAAAGGCGGCAAGGGGATTCTGGTCGGCGGTACCATGATTGCCGTATTTGACTGGAGAATTTTCTGTATTGTCATGCTGTTTTTCTTTGTCCTGGTAGGGATAACCAAATGGGTTTCCCTGGGCTCGATTGTTGCCACGTCGCTGGTTCCATTCTTCACATTGTTTTTTTATCGGAATGATCCGAACCTGCTGCCGATGGCAGTGATTCTGTTTGTTGTTGCAAGCGGTGTGGTTTATATGCATCGTGGAAATATTGTGCGCATCGCACAGGGGAAGGAAAATAAATTTACACTGCACAGCGGAAAAAGCAAGTGAGATCGGTGCTGTACAGGTGAGGGCAAGGAGTTTACTATGAAGATTTTTGTCGTAGGCTGCGGCGGCTGGGGCATGGCCCTTTCGATTCTGCTGCATGAGAATGGACATGAAGTCACTGCCTGGTCGTTCTTTGAGGAAGAATGCAGGCTGCTGAAGGAAAAACGCGGCAATGAAAAGCTGCTGCCGGGGGTAAAGCTGCCAGAGGAAATCGGTCTGACAACTGACCTCAGCGGTGCAGCGGAAGCAGATATTGTACTGATGGCAGTACCATCCTTTGCGGTGCATTCCACAGCAGAGCAGTTGTCTGCGATCATTCGGGAAGGTACTCCCATTGTCAATGTAGGCAAGGGACTGGACCGGGAGAATGGCTACTGCCGTTTTTCTGAAACCATCCAGAAAGCAACCGGAAACAAAAATCCGGTAGTTGCCTTAACCGGACCGACTCATGCGGAGGAAGTAGCCAGAGGGATTCTGACTGCGATTCTGGCAGCATCGGAAAGCCGTGAGGCAGCAACACTGGTACAGCAGGCCTTTATGAATGACCGGTTCCGCGTATATGTTTCCCCGGATATTATCGGTGCAGAGCTGGGCGGCTGCTTTAAGAATATCATTGCGCTGGCAGCCGGCATCTGTGACGGTATCGGCCTGGGCGATAATTCCAAGGCAGCGCTGATGACCCGCGGTCTGACGGAAATTGCCCGTCTTGGCGTGGAGCTGGGAGGCAGAAGTGAAACCTTTGCAGGTCTGTCCGGCATGGGTGACCTGATTGTGACTTGTACGTCCATGCATTCCCGTAACCGCCGTGCCGGTATCCTGATTGGCAAGGGCATGGATGCCCAGCAGGCAATGAAGGAAATCGGTGCCGTTGTGGAAGGCTATTATGCAACCGAAGCAGGCTATATGCTGGCAAAGAAAACCGGCATTGAGATGCCGATTACAACGGCTATGTATGAGCTGCTGTATGAAGGCAAGCCAGTTCAGGAATGTATTCAGAAACTGATGTCCCGTCCGCGCAAGAGTGAGATTGAGGATATCTGGAGATAAATAAAACTAAAACAGCGGGATGCTGCCGTTATGGTTGGAACATCTCGCTGTTTTTTTTGATTTACCGGTTCACTTTCCTGAGAGAGTTGAACCGTAGATTTTCCGTATCAAAGGAAACTTCTGTGAAAAAGAGAAAGCGGGATAAAACTCCCTCCGTCAGCT